>JAHIYU010000194.1 GCA_018814885.1 bacterium
GCCAGCGCCAGCAGGGCGGCCGGCAGGCCGTGCCGGCGCGCCAGCTCGAGAGGGATGCTGGGCGCCCAGGCGCCGGGCCCCTCGCCGAAGATTGGGTAGCGCTTGATCGCGGCCCACGCCTCGCGCCATTCGTCCACGCGCGTGGAGAAGAAGTCCCCCTCCACCGAGGCGCGGTACTTGTAGGCGAAGGCCTCTCCGGCCAGTTCCGGCCGCGCTGCGAGCAGCGTCAGGCCGGCCGTCAACAGGAGCAGGACGGCGGCGATGCCGCGCCAGCCCCGGCCCCGGGTGCGGCGCGCCGTCGCCAGCACCACCAGCACCGAGGTCACGAACACGCTGCCCAGGGCCCCGCGCGAGGCGGTCAGGGGCAGACAGACCAGCGCGACGAGCCAGGACGCCGCGCCGAGCAGACGCCACTCCCGCGACGAGGCGCCGAGCCACACGCTCAGGGACAGCGGCGCGAAGAAGGCGACGTGCACGGCCAGCCCCACCGAGCTGCGATAGAAGGATCCCGGCTCGAAATACGCGCCGCCGCGTCCGGCCAGCAGGTACTCCACGATCCCGAAGAGACCGAGCAGCCCCAGCGCGGCCAGGGTGGCCCCCGTCCAGTACCGTACCGCGCGTCGCCGCGTCGCCGGTTCCGTCGCGAGGGCGTGGAACATGAATCCGACCGACGCGGCCAGCAGCAGCACGCGCGCCATCCGGTAGGCCGAGAAGAACACGAACCGGTCGGCGTGCCCCGCTACGAGGGCGAGCAGGCTGATGGCGCCGAAGTTGCAGAAGAGCAGCACCGGCAGGTTCGGGCGCGGCCAGGGCGACCTGTCGCGCCCGGAGGCCCTGCTGGCCAGCCAGCCGGCCAGGGCGGCCAGCAGCACGACCTCGGTGGCGTAGATGCCGCGGCCGGGCGTCAGGAAGAAGAAGTCGACGACGGGCCCGAGCGGCACCAGCAGGGCCAGCGACACCAGCGAACCGGCGCGGGTGAACCAGGCCAGGGCCGCGGCGGCCAGCAGCGCCAGGTACAGGCGCCGCTCGTCGACCTCCGGCGCAGCCAGGGCGTGGGCCAGCACGACGATGAACAGCAGGGCGGCCAGCGCCGCCGCCACGCGCCCGCCGCGGGTCACGATCCGCTCCGGCGGCCGAAGGCGCGCGGGTACCGCTTCGCCAGGTAATAGCCGAGTCCGATGCCGATCAACCCCGCCGTCATGTCGAAGGCGAGATCGAGGGTGGGGGGGCGGATGTATTCCGCGCGCGTCTTGGCGAAGATGTCGAAGACCTCCTTGGCGATCATCAGCAGCAAGGTCAGCCGGACGACACGCCCGAGCGTCATCAGACGCGACGCGCAGAACACGATCAGGGTCGCGCCGACGAGGTGGAAGAACCAGTCGACGGGCACGCCCATCACCTCTACGGCGCTGATCCGGTAAAGCAGGCTGCGCGCCTCGCGCAGAAAATCCAGCATGGGTTTCTCTCCGTTTCGGGGGGATAGCCAGGCGCCATGATAGACGTATCGTCGCAAATAATTGAAGCGAAAGAGAAATATCGGACTAATTTCGTGATAGACTCATGCGCAGGAGGAGAGCCATCAAGGTCACCGTCGTCATACCCACCTACAACGCCGCCGGCTTCCTGCCGGAGACGCTGGATTCCGTCCTCGCCCAGGACCATCCCGACCTGGAGGTCGTGGTGGTGGACGACGGCTCCACCGACGAGACGCCGCGCCTGATGGAATCCTACCGCGACCGCGTGCGCTACCTCCGCAGCGAGGCCTCGGGCGGGCCGTCCCGCCCGCGCAACACGGGCGTCGCGGCGGCCGGCGGCGACTGCATCGCCCTCCTCGACGCCGACGATCTCATGTCGCCGGGAGCGATCTCCGATTCGCTGGCGGTCATGGCGAGGCACCCCGACGTGGGCTTCGTCTTCGCCAACAGCCAGGTCATCGACGAGCAGGGCGCCGTGCTCGACCCCGACTACCTGGCCGACTACCGGGAATTCCGCAAGATCCTCGTCGCCACCGGCGATCCCGCGGTGGGACTGATGTCAGGGCCGCGCCTCTACCACGAGCTGCTGCGCGCCAACTTCATCGGCACCTGCGGCGTGGTCGTCAGGAAGGACGTACTCGCCGGAGCCGGTCCCTTCGACGAGACGCTAAAGAACGCCGACGACCGCGACATGTGGCTGCGCGTCGCCATGACGCAGACCGTCTTCGCGTTCGTCGACCGCGTGCACTTCTCCTACCGCCGGCGCGGCGGCAGCGTCACGCGGCGCGGCTGGCGCCGGATGTCGTCGGTGATCCGCATGCTCGAGAAGCACCGCGCACTGGCGACGACGGAAGAGGACCGCAAGCACCTGGACGACCGCATCAACCAGGCGCGCATCGCCCTGGCCTACGGCCTGCGCCGCGAGGGCCTGCTCGACGAGGCGGCCGCCGGCTACCGCGAAGCCATGCGCGGGCACAAGTCGGTGACGGGATTGCTCGGACTGGTCAAGACGCACTATCTCAAGATGACCTCGCGCTGACACCGCGGCGCCTTCGCCGTCGAGCCCGGAACGCGCACGAGAAGAGGCCCGGATCTCTCCGGGCCCCTCCCCTGCCGAGACGGTCAGTTCCCGCTAGAACCGTCTCTTCAACTCTCCCCAGCCCATGCCCTCGTTGTCCACGATGGGATCGTGGGGCTCGACCTTGCCGTCCCAGGCCTCGTCGTAGCCGGGCGCGACCTGGCTCGCCAGGGCGTTGACGCCCGAAAAGAAGGGCCAGTCGACCAGGTCCTGCAGGCCGATCAGGCCCACCATGCTGCCGCCCGTCCAGTCCACGGAGCCGAACACCGTGCCCAGCGTCGCGGTGAACATCGTGCGGTCGAGCGTGGTGACCACGCCGGTCAGCACCGCCGTGCCGTCGGTGAAGGTGCCGGGAGCGGCGAAATCGGCCACGGTGGCCGCGTCCTCGTAGATGGCGATCGCGCCGCCCGAGTACTGCTGCGGGTTGCCGTCGACGTCGAGCACGAGGCCCGTCACCACGAGCGTGTACTCGTAGGTGTCGAAGTCCAGCGGGATCGGCGTGGTCGCCGGCGCGGGATCGTTCACGACGCCGTGCAGGGTCAGCGCGCCGCCGACGCCGCCGGGCAGACCTGTCTGACCGAGAAAATCGAAGAGCTGCTGGGCCTGGGCCGCGAAGGGCAGACTCGCCATGATCGCAACCGCCAGCAGAATCGTTAACCGTGCTTTCATCATCGTACCTCCGGTATTGATCGGTTCAGTTGCCGTACAGGGCCTTCACGCCGCCCCAGGTGGATGTCTCGTTGGAGACGGAGCCGTCGAGTTCGAACACGCCGTCCATCTGGAGGTGGTAGCCGTCCGGGATCTGGGCGCCGGCGTCCAGGG
The DNA here is from genome assembly GCA_018814885.1 of bacterium. Classification (NCBI taxonomy): domain Bacteria; species bacterium. Next base: position 3,376 of record JAHIYU010000194.1, read on the forward strand.
TGAAGCTGCCGCCCCAGGTGTAGGCGCAGTCCGCGCAGATGTCGTCCAGCACCTCGCCGTCCAGTCCGTTCAGGGTGCCCTCGTAGGCCCCGCTGCCGCCGGCCGCGTAGAAGAAGGTCAGGCTGATGAACGCGCCGCGGAAGGCGAGCGCTCCGTCGGTGAACGTGCCGGGCGAAACCGCGCTGGGCGGATCGACGCCCCAGTCGGCGTTCTGGGCTGGGTCGCGGTAGATGTCGAGGTAGCCGCCGCTGTAGTTGATCATGACGGTGCCGCCGCCGATGGGCGTCTCGCCGCCGCTGATCATGCCGTACATGTAGAAGGTCAACTCGTCGACGCCGAAATCGACCTGGAAGATCGGATCGGCGCCCGTGGCGACGGCCGTCACGATGAGCTCGTCTCCCGCGTCGCTGGGCAGAAGACCACCGGTCTCCCAGGCATAACCGATGTAGTCTATTGCCGGGTTCTGGGCGAGGACCGACGTCGCCAGAACGACCAGGGCGATTGCGGTCGCGAGGACATGAGCCGTCAACTTGTTCATCACGATGACACCTCCAACTTGGCCTGTTGTCGCAGTTGCGGCCTGCGGGTGCCGCTGTCGATTCGATTTGCATCGAAGCTCAAGGGTTTATTAATGAATCACGAGGGGCAATATAGGAGCGAAATGGTCTTGTGTCAATATATGCGAAACACCTAATATTTGAATTTTGATGTTATAGGCTGCTGCATGTGATCACGTGACGATCGTGGGTCGGCACGACGCCGTCGACCGGATGGCAGGTGATCAGGGTCAGCCGGTCCGGACCCGACGGATCCAGGGACCAGGCCTCGGAAGCCTGGACCACCTCGATCCTGACGACATCGTAAACCGCGGCGCCGCCGTGATAAACCAGTCTCAGCGCGTCCCCCCGGCGAAGATCGCCCATGAAGGAGGCCCAGCTGTCGCGGTGTCCGACGAGGACCAGGTTGCCGGGAGCGCCGGGCCACGCGGTTCCGTCCACGTGCCCGAGCCCGAAGGCCAGGCTCTCTCCCGACGCCCCGGTCAGCACCGGCCGCATCACCCCGAGACGCGGCGCCTCCAGTCGTGCGACGGCCTCGAAGTCGGCCCACGCCCACGGTCTGTGGCCCGCGCCGTCGGCGAGATGGGCCGCCAGGGCGCGCTCCACCAGGCGTCCGGCGAGCGCCCCCTTGATCCGCAGGTAGACGTCGCGGCCCAGCAGGCCGGCGCCCAGGCAAAGGACGACCAAAGACAGGACCGCGAGCTGTCCGGCGCGGCGCCTCACGCCCGCGCCCCCGCCC
>JAHIYU010000195.1 GCA_018814885.1 bacterium
AGGCCGGCCGTGCCGCCGCCGGCGATGATCGCCACGGGCCACTTGACCAGCGGTTCCATGTCGACCGCGGCCGACGCCATCAGGATCGCGCCGCAGACCACCGCGGCCGGGCCCGACAGGATGTCCAGCAGGTGGTCGAACCAGGGCAGGTGATAGGCGGCGATCTCCGCCAGGGTGGCGGCCGCGAACATGATCAGCGCCGGCAGCGTGCCGATCCAGGCCTGACCGTCGGACAGGTCCAGGTGGCCGGTGTGGGCCGCCAGGCTCACCATCAGGAACGGCACGAAGATCCGGAAGCCGACCGCCGCGGCGAGGCCCAGTCCCAGCATCAGGCTCAGCGCCGTCTCCATCAATCGTCCCCCCCGCCGTACTGGAGGCGCTTCGTGGCGCGCTCCAGGAGCGGCAGCGGCGTCGGGCGCGTGACGAACAGCAGGGCGATCGCCACGAGGTTGAACAGGACCGTGTTCGTGGTGTCGCGGGTCAGGATCGCCAGCATCAGGCCCAGAATCGCGATGGCCTCCTGCTGGGCCCAGGTCACGATGTAGGAGGTCTGCACGTAGGCGAAGCTCTTGACCAGGCTCCTGTCCGCCTCGCCGAGAGCCGCGTACGCGTCGTTTCTCGCCTGGGCTACCGTGGTCAGGGAGTTCGGGTTGGGCTCAACGGTCAGGCTCCCGGAGAGCTTCGCCTCCGAGAAGGCCCGTCTCTGGTAGAGGAACGAGGCCACCGCCAGCAGGGCGGCGCAGATGTAGAAGACCGGCGCGTAGCCTATCTCCACCCTGTCCTCGGGCGGCCAGTTCTGCCCCATGACGCGGGCGATGAGGTAGTAGAGGGCCGCCGCCACCTGGAAGGCGATCCAGATGACGTAGAGGACCTTGACGTTGGATTGCAGGTAGGTGCGCAGCGGATTGGACAGCATGACATACCCCCGGGGCAGAGATCTCGCCTATGGCGCCGAGTCTATCAGGCCAGCCGGATCTGGCAATGTTTCATGGCGCGCCTGGAAAGACCCGGCGATTTGTGGGATGATCGCGCTTGGAGGTGAGCCATGGTGCCGGGAAGAAAAACACGGTGGGCCCCGCTGCTCGTCGTCCTGCTGCTCGTCGCCGCCTGGCGCCTGCACGCCTGGTCGCATCTGATCAACGCCATGCTGCCGGCGGACAGCCGCCCCGGCGTGATCGAGTTCGCCGTCACCGTGACCACGACCGCCGGTTTCGAGGCGCTGGCCCGCGGACTCGGCGACGACTTTTCCCACGTGGCGTATTTCCGCGAGGCCGGCCTGCTGTCCTACGCCGGTCCCTCGACCTGTCTCGGTTGCCACGAGGACATCGTGTACGAGGACCGCGACGGCGGAGTCCACCGAGAGGGCCTGCTCGCCAACCTGACCGGGTCGGCCCACTACCGCTTCTTCACCACGAAGCATCCCAACGTATGGGGCTTCGACGGCAAGCTGGCCGACGACTTCGCCATGGGCAAGCTCAACCGTCCCTGCCCCAAGCCCGGCTCGCTGGCCATGACCGCATGGGCCGAGCTGGTCGTCACCCAGGCCGGCGACACCCTGAGCGAAGGCTGCGGCCAGTGCCACCCGGGCGGGCAGTACCAGGCGCCGCTGGGCGAGATGATGCCGCTGTACGCCACCCTGCCGCGCGAGACCGACGCCATCGACTGCCTGATCTGCCACGCCGCGGCCTACGACATGGACCGCAAGCAGATCGTGCGCGACCGCAACGGCCGCCTGCGCTGGGGACAGGACCGGTCGCTCGAGGCCGCCCTGACCGTGACCACGCCCGCCGCCAGGACCTGCCTGCGCTGCCACCAGCACAACTTCGGCGGCGACCTGTACGTCGATCCGGTCGATCCATCGTACATGCAGAGCCTGCGCGAGCTCGGCGATCGCTGGCCGCGCCTGCGCCACCCGGGATCTAAACGCGGCACGCCGTTCTCGCCCACGTGGGACGTGCACGCCGCCGCGGGGATGTCCTGCCTGGACTGCCACTTCAGCGAGGGCCACCGCGTCGCCCGCGGCACGCACACCACGACCCTGATGGCCAACGACCTGCCCGGCGTCGAGGTGTCGTGCCTCGACTGCCACGACGACCCGCCGCACGCGGGCGGCGACAGCGTCGCGCGGGCGCTGAACGGCCACCTCGCGGTGGTGGCCTGCACCACCTGCCACATCCCGTCGCTGCATCCCGACAACGCGACGCGGCGCGACTTCGCCACGACACAGTGGGAGGCCGAGCCGGGCATCCACATCTACACCGACGTCGACAAGCGCTGCCGGCCGGGCGACGGCATCGACTATGTCTGGTGGAACGGCGATTGCACCTTCCTGGGCAACCCCATCGGCGACAACCCCGGCGGCGGCGACCGGTACAACTTCTACGACGCGGCCCAGCGCTGGCCCGAGTTCGCCGAGTTCGACTACGCGGGGTGGTACGAGTCGGTCATGCGCCCCCTCGCCGCGCGCCGCCCCTCGAAGCTCTACGCCATGAAGCGCTTCAACGGCCGCCAGCACATCGACCTGCGGAACAGCGGCCCCTTCGGCGGCATGTTCGTGCCCTACAACCTGCCGCTGTACTACCGCGACGGCGATCCTGACGCCGCCGCCCGCGCCGAGATGGACAAGTCCATGATGAGGATGATGTACGGCTGGATGTTCAGGATCTACATGCTGGACCGCTTCATGTCCTACATGGGTATCGACGGCTGGGACACCGGTTCGTACGAGGACGTGCGCGCCGGCCGCAACGTAGAGCCGCGCTGGCTGCCCACCGACGCCCACCTGGAGATCAGCCACGGCGTGCGGCTCGAGGGCGCGCTGATGTGCGGCGACTGCCACGGGCCCGACACGGTGCTGGACTGGGAGCGGCTGGGGTATCTGGAGGGGTTCCGGGACGAGGTGGTGTTCGAGGAGTAGGTCTGACGGGTGAAACCTGTCTCACGAACGCGTCTGCGGCGGCAATAGACGGAGAACCTCCCGAAACCCGTCGTTCACGATCTCCCCGAAGCCGCGCTTCATCACGACGTCCCTGAGGGCGTCCAGCATGGCCGGCAGGCGCGGGCACATATCCTCCATCATGTCCACGAAGACCCAGGGGTCGGCGGACTTCCGCGTCGGGTCGACCGACTCGAGTTCCGTGCGGAGTTTTTCCAGCCTGTCCCGCCAGACCTTCGCCAGCGCGACGACGGTCAGGTGGTCTTTCAGCAGGGGCCTGGCATCGTCCATGACGAGGGCAATCACCTTCTCCTGGAACTCCGCTCGCTGGTAGTCGCACCTTCGGAAGGCGCGAAACAGTTCGTGCGCCATGCAGAACTCCGAGTTCAGGGATTTCTCGCTGACGACCGCGACGATCCGCTTGGCCTTCGAGATCTCGTGGGCGAACCGCTCGATCGAATCCCCTCCCTGCAGCCGGTCCTTGTCGCGGCCGATGACATGGCCGGCCGCCTCGACGGCAGCGCACAGGCGGTCGACGATCTCTTCTCGCTGGCGGCCCGCCTCCGAGGAATCCTCACCCCACGCGTAGGAGACGTAGATATCGGGCGCCGCCGCGGCGGTTGCCCGTGGGGTGAGCTCGTGTCCGACATTTCCGGTGACGGTCAATTCCGGCAGGACCGGATCCCCGTAGAGGATACGATGAACCGCATGGTTCTGCCCCGTGAGCGACGGCGGCATGATTGGATAATGGTAACAGAGCCGATTGCTGTCCGGCGCGAAATCGTGCTGGTCCCAGAGCCGCAGGAGGAAGGATTCGTTGAGCTCCCGGCCCTCGTCCACCGGCCGGCCCAGATAGGTCGCAAGAGCGGCGGACGCCTCGGGGAGAGCGCCGCGGCGCAAATGAATGAAGGTCGCCAGCCAGCCGTGCGGCTCCCCGGTTCCGGTGTGCAGGTTCGGAGAACTGGACAAGGCCAGCCATGCGGCGTCGGGGTCCCCCGCCGCCAGACGCGAAAAGGCCTCGAAGCACGCGAGGGTGCAGTATTGCGTGTATTTCTGCCGGGCCGCGCTCGCTGTATCCGCGGCGGCAAGCCAGTCGCCTCGCATCTGGCATTGCAGCACGGCGCCGAGGACGGCCTGCTCGGGTCCGATCGCGTCGGCCCCCGTTCCGGAGAGGATCTCCGCCAGGGTCCGTGCATCGTTGATCGCGGCACACAGGCATTGGGCCCCTTCGACGAGTCTATGACGGTTGAAACGCTGGGGGATTCGACGCAGCCCTTCCCGCAGCGATGCGATCGCGTCCTGGACTCGTCCCTCCCGGCAGTAGGCTACGCTCAGCGCCTGGTAGAGCGAGAAGAGGTTCTTGCCGGGCGGGATGATCCCGATGCCCTCCTCGAGCAGGGCTACCGCCTCGTCGATCCTGTCCGCCTTGGCCAGCAGGTCGGCGCAACTGTTGAAGAGGGAGAAGAGGCTCTTGTCGGGTGGGATGACCCCGATGCCGTCCTTGAGCAGCGCCACCGCTTCGTCGGTCTTGCCCGCTCGGGCCAGAATCTCGGCGCCGAGCTGATAGAGCGGGGCCATGGAATCGGGACTCTTCAACGCGCTGACCCCGCGACGCACATCGGCGATGGCCGCATCCGCTCCTTCAGACTGATACCTGAGACTTGCAAGCAGATACCACGCGTCCTGTGCACCGGGGCCGAGCGACCGCTTGGCGTGGATGACCGCCTGCTGGATGTCCCCCGGCATGTCCCGGCGCTGAAGGCAGCGGGCGAGGTGGTATTCCAATCCCTTTGCGCCCCCGTTGCCGAGCAGCGCCGTCAGCACGCCTATCCGCTCGGCCAGCTCCTCCGCGTCGTCGGGTATGGGGGAGGTCGAGTGGAGTTCCTGCTTCAGGTGGTCGGTGAACCGCTGGCCGATGACCGAAAGGTCCGCTTCCCGGCCGGCCTGCACGAGGTGGTAGCGCAGTTCCGCGAAGGACTCGCCGAGCTTGCTCTGGCTGCCGACGATCTGCTTGGACTTGAAATGCCGCATGTGATAGTCGGCGGCGCTGGAGTGGGCCCGGCGGAACTCGGCCGGCGCGTCGCGAAGGTGGGTCAGCGATATCTCGCGAACGATCGGATTCAGGGCGAGAGACCCTTTATAGATGTTCAGCAGGTAGCGGGTAACCAGGACTGAGCGCAGTTCGCCGGCTTCGTCCTTGCTGCCGCAGAGTTTTTCGAGGGCCTCGCGCCTGAAACTGCGGCGATGCACCGCCAGGCGCCAGAGCTTTCGCTGGAACACCTCGCCGAGATTCCGCATCGTCCGCTCGAGAAGGTCGCGCTCCAGGGCCTTGAGGAAATCGCGGGAGACCTCCCGGTCCCGAACCGCCCAGAGTCCGGGATTGCTTTCGATGATTTCATCGAGACTGTCGTAGCGCAACGCTCCCACCAGCGCTTCGATGGCGCGGGGATTGAAGTCCAGGTCACGAACGACCTCCCTCATCCGCTCCGGCGGAATCTCCACCGAGACGCCGGCTTCCTCCAGTTTGGCCTCGAGCGCCGCTACGGCCTCCTCCGGCTCCAGTCTCTTCAGCGTGCGTTTCGGTATCCATTCCGACCAGCGCGCCTCCTCGACCATGCGGTCGCTCAGGAGCAGCAGCCGTCCAGGAAGATTGGACCGGGTTCGGAGGGCGGAGAGGATGCCGTTTATTGCCGGCAGCAGCGTGTCCGAATCCGGCCGGAAGAAACGCTGGGCCTCGTCGAGGATGATGACGACCGGTTGCTGCAATGCCAGCTCGAGCGCGTATGCGAGATCGGGTCTGGTCTGCTCGAAAAGAACCTGCTCCATCTCGGGCAACCCTTGATGACTCAGCACCACAGAAAGCTCCATCAGGCTTTCCAGGATGCTGGGAGTGGGCCGGTCGGCGACTTCGTTGATGACCGCCTGTTTCCACTTCCCCTGTTTCTCGGCGAGTTCCCTGAAATCGCGCGCGAGATCGGTCTTGCCCACGCCGGAGAATCCCTGGAGGAAGCAGACCGGCGGCCCGTCCTCGAGCCAGACGTTTTCCAGCCAGGCGAGATTGTCCGCCCGGTTCTTGCCGATGTATTTCTTCTTCATCGGATCCTCAGTGCTCACGGGCCTTGTCCGGACTCCAATCGTCATCGGATAGCCATTGTACATGAAAGCCGTCGACGGAGGGAAGGCCAAGAACGATCGCAGCGACTCCCGCGAGGCCGCGGCCATGCCGTGCTCGACCTAGTTGAGGATGGGACCCTTGGCCCGGGCCTCGACGTCCGGCTCGCGGCCGTCCCGGAACTGGGCGATGTGCAGGGCGGCGTTGTAGACGGTCGGGCTGTTGCGCACGCCGAAGGTGCCGCCGAGCAGGCTATCCCTGTTTTTCGCGCCGCGGCACCCTACCTCAAGAGCGCCATCTTGCCGGTCAAGGTCCCCCTTCCGGTCGCCAACCGGTACATGTAGACGCCGGAGGGCGCGTCCGCCCCGTGAGCATCGCGGCCGTCCCACACGACCTCGTGCGGTCCCGCGTCCCGCGGCGCGCCGTCGAGCAGCGCGCGCACCAGACGCCCCTCGAGATCGTAGATGCGCAATCCCACCGCGGCGCGGGCCGGCAGCTCGAAGCGTATCGTCGTGCGCGGGTTGAAGGGGTTGGGATGGTTCTGGGACAGGCGCGGCGCGCCGGGGGCCGCCTCGGGAACGGCCGTCACGTCGCCGTCGATGCGCAGGGCCGGATCGCCGTGGCACATCATGCGCCCGGTGAAGAACTGGACCCACGAGCCGAGGCTCACGTCCTGCCCCATGGCCGCGGCATGGTCGCGATGCGAAATGAGCGCATGCCGGTGCAGCTCGCCCATGGTCTTGTAGAGCCACGAGTCGCGCAGCAGGATGTGGATGTACTCGTAGGCGTAGCCGTAGCCGCCGTTCACCGTCGCCCCGGTGGCGATCGCGGCGCAGCCGGGCGAGAACAGGAGTTCGTGGCCGAGGGGCGGATCGACGATGGTGTTGTCGTTGAACTCGCAGCCGCCGGAGAAGTAGAGGACCGGGCGGTCCTCGTTCGTCCACAGGTCCAGGTTGCCCAGGTGCAGGGGCCAGTTGGTGGCGAAGCTGCCGTGGCCGTAGTACAGGACCATGGCCACGGCCGGGTCGTTGAGCGACGCGAAGAGCTGCGTCTCGGAGGGGTCGTAGAGGGTGCCGACGTCGTAGCCCAGGTCGGCGATTTCCGCCGAGTCCCGCGTGGCGACGTAGCCCATCTCGGGCTGGCTGCCGAAGAAGATCACCTTGTTGCGGGTCTGGTGGACCAGTTCGAACGCCTTCACCTTGGCGACGTAGTCCCACAGCTCGCCGGCGTCGCGGACCGGGATGCGGCCCACCGCGATGTCTGGCGAGTAATCGACGGCGAAGCTCCCGTCGGTGTCGGCGTAGCGCAGGTCGCTGTACCACTGGGCGCTGCCGTCGTCGACGTAGAACCCGGGCAGCAGGTCCACGTCGCCGATCAGGGTCAGGAACCGCAGTTGTGGCGAAGCTGCCGCATATTCCTCGATGAACTGATCTATGTCCGCCGCGCCCAGGGGCGCGGGACCGATCTGCGACAGCGTCACCAGGTGCACGCCGTACCCTCGCAGTTCGCGATAGTGGGCCAGCACGCCCGCCGGATCGATCAACGCGTCGGGGCAGATCACCAGGTACTCCACGGCGCGCGGATTGACGACGTTCGAGGCGTCGAAGTACACGCCGTACTTGTCGGGATCCCGGTCGTCCATCCAGGCTATGCCCACGCCGTGGGTCCCGGTGGGGTCGGCCGCGATGGCGCGACGGGCGATGTACGCAGCCGACTGCTGCTCGTTCACGCGCAGCGCCGGCGACCAGGTCGCGGGCGTGAGGTGCCCGGCGCTCGTGGTGATCACGCCCTTCGCGCGGCCGTAGGCGGCGTTGATCGTGTTCGTGACGGGGTCGAAGGTCAGGTTGGAGCCGAGTTCGTACTCGCCGTTGTAGGGCAGATACACCCTCGACCACGCACCGCCGCCGTTGGTGGTCACGCAGGCTTCGATGTCGGTATCCATACCACCGTAATCCACGGCGAAAATCACGACCGCCGTGTCGTCGACGTTCGAGACGGCCACGCTCGGTTCGAATTCGTCGAGGGCGGACGAAGCGAGCAGCGTCGGCGCGCCCCAGGTGGCGCCGAAGTCGGCGCTCCAGGTCGCGTGGATGTTGGCGGAGATGGATTTCTCGCTCCAGGCGCAGAGGAGTCCGGCGCTGCCGAAGTCGATCGCGTGATCGTCCTCGTAATTGACGGAGAGGGACCGCAACATGGGCGTCTCCCATGTCTCGCCGTAAGCGAGGGAGCGGCTGAACCACAGCTGGTAGTCGCCCACGCCGGCCAACCCCCTCACGTAGGTGAGGTAAGCGTACCAGACCGAATACTCGGGGCTGTCCACGCAGATCTTGGGGCGTCCGACGATGTTGCCCGGGTAGGTATCGACCGTTACCGTGCCCGTGCCGCCCGTGTCCAGGTCCCGCCAGAACACCACGACTCGCGCATCGGCCGTGTTGCGGGCCGTCTCGTAGGCGATCAGCAGGCGGTCGTTCACGCCCTCGCCGATGGCGATCGAAGGGAAGTACTTGACGCCCGCCGGTTCGTGCAGGCTGTACTCGTAGATCCAGTTCGCTCCGCCGTCGTCGGACGTGTACAGGTCGAGGTAATCGTTGTTGATCAGATCGACGTCCACGACGTAGAAGGTGCCGTCGCTCCGGCAGGCCATGGCCTGGTACCCGGACGACCAATCGGGCTGGCTGACCAGGACATCGCCGCCCCACTTGAGCGGGTCGCGCGGCCGGTCGTCGCGGATCACGACTTCGGGCGCGATATGGGACGGGATCGCGGGTGCGGACGCATCGGTCCAGCCCAGTCGATCGTGGAGACGAGCGGCCGCCGCGGCGTCGCCTTCGCACTTGGCGCGGCGCAGATCCGACAGCATGACGGCCCGTGCAGCCGGGATCTCGGCGCGAACGCCCGCGACGGGCGCCCGGGGCACCTTGACCTTTTCTCCCTGGGGTGAAACCGCCGGCGCGAGGCCGGCGGCGACGAACAGAACAGCGATGGTAACGACGAACCTGTAACTCGATTGCCTCTTCATGGCCCCCCCTTTAGCAATGCGCGCCGCCGCTCGTCCCGCGGCGGTATCCCGGGGGAGCATAACATACCAGATGGGGGAGTGTGCGAATCGAGACCACACCTCCCGCGCGCGCCGCAAACGGAAAAAACGAGATGGTTGACATGTCAAATATTGACGCGTCAACCATCTCGTTTTCGAGTGCCGCGGCGCCCTATTTCAGCAACGCCACCTTCCCGCTCAACGCCCCCTCGGCGGTCACCAGACGGTACAGGTACACGCCCGACGACGCCGTGCGCCCGGCGTCGTCGCGCCCGTCCCACAGCACCCGGTGCCGTCCGGCGAGCTGGCGGCCCGTCAAAAGGGTGCGCACCAGCTTGCCCTCGGCCGAGTAGACCTTCAGCGCGGCCGCCATGTCCGACGGCAGCGCGAAGCCGATCACGGTCTGCGGGTTGAACGGGTTGGGATGGGCGCCCAGCAGTGTCACGCGCGCGGGCAGGGCGTCCTCGACGGCGGTCCCGTCGCTCACGGTGAACGCGACCGGCACGGTCGCCTTGGCGCCGCCGTTGTGGTCGACGTCGAGGTTGGCCGCGTAGACGCCGTCGGCGAGGCCCGTCGCGTCGAGGGTGACGGTCACGTCGACGCTCGCGCCCGATGCGACCGAGCCCGTCTCGCCGCTGAGCTGGATCCAGTCCAGGTTGCGTCCCACGGCGAAGACGCCGCTCTCGCCGAAGACCGCGGGATCGGCCTCGTCGGTCACGCGGATCACGGCCCACGGCCCCGGATCGCCGCTCACGGTCCAGGGCCAGGATCCGGCCACGGCCGAGACGCCGGTGGCCAGGATCTCCCAGCCGCCGCCGTCGGCGCGCTGCAGCTCCATGGTCACGAACTCGGGCCCGTTGACCGCCAGGAAGGTCACGTCGACGGTCTCGCCCAGAACCGCCACGTCCCCGACGTTCGGTGCGGTGACGTGGATCGAGGACGCGGCCGGCACCAGGACGATCTGGCCGAAGATCTCGTGGGGCGGCTGCCCGTAGTAGTCGCCGTGGACGAACCAGTCCAGCTGCACGTCCCCGGCGAGACCCGCGTCGAATGCGAGGGTGAGGGACGCGTGCCCGGTCTCGGTGTTGTCGAGGAAGCCGCCGCTGGGGCTGCCGGTGCCCCAGGTCGTCACCGCGCCGTCGCCGGTGGCGCCGTTCCAGACCATGGTGCCGTGATAGGTGGGCATGTTGCCGGCCGTGACGACCGAGACGCCGGACGGCATGGCGACGGAGACGAAGACCAGCCATTCGTTGTCGTCGCTCAGGCAGGTGGCCGACAGGTCGAGCGTCACGGTCGCGCCCGCTTCGTACTCGGTGGTGTTGAGCTTCACGTCGGAGCCCACGAGGCTGGCGGGCACGACCCCGGCGTCATCGCCGCCGGGCTGGCTCTTCACGACGTTCACGGTGGCCGGATCGACCTTGGTCACGGTGAAATTGAGCTGCGAGCCTTCCTCGCCGTCGTTGGCGACGTGCAGGTATTCGACGACCTGGTTGCCGGGCGCAGCGCCGGTTTCGAGCGAGACCGGCGTGACAACGGCCGACGGATGCAGGATCTCGCCGAGCGGCATGAAGAGGATCGCGCGGCCGGTGGCGAGCGGTGCCGCGCTCCCGGCGTACCGGCCCCAGAAGGTGTACATCAGGCCGTCGGTGCGCTCCGCGTTCTGGATGCCCACGGTGGCGTAGCCGTCGCGAGCGTCGGTGTTGCCCACCTGCTCGTACTGGAAGAGGATCATGCCGTCGCCGGTGGACGTCTGGTGCCACGCGGGATCGTAGAGCACCACCTCGACGTTCTGCACGGCGTTGGAGTAGTCGTTGGGCATGTCGTACCACTGGACCACGTAGCGGTGCTCTGCGACGTCGTGCCAGGCGTACACGCGGCGGGTGCCGGTCTGGTAGAGGTTGTCCCAGAAGGGCGCGATCATGGCGCCCGGCGAGCCGGCCGACGGGATGCCGTAGTTGCGGTAGTGCACCAGGTTCATCTCGCCCATGGCGAGCCAGCCGTTGGAGCAGATCGATACGCGGTCGTAGTCCTGCCCGTAGTAGCGGAAGGTGAACGGCAGGTCGAGCGTGCGCGTGTCGTCCTGCTCCCAGCCGAAGTCCGAGAGGCCCACGTCGGCGCCCGCGCCGCCGTGGTCGGGATCGATGGCGATCCAGTCGTAGACGGGCGCGAAGCCGCTGCCGGTATCGGTGTCGTCATAGGCGTAGTAGCCGTAGCCGTCGGGGCCGAAGGGCGCGTCGGTAGCCGCCTGGCCGACGGTCAGGACGAGTTGCAGCGCGGTCTGCATGCCGCCGTTGTAATCGATGTCGACGCTCAAGACCGCCAGGTGTCCCTGGTAGCAGTCGGGGCTGACGATCAGCTCGAAGGGCGAGCCGGCGTTGTCGCCCGCGCTGCCGGTGGCGATGTCGCCGAAGGCCGCGGTGCCGACGCCGACCGTCAGCCAGGGACTCTCGGTGGTGAGGGTGGCGGTGATCGCCGCGGCGTCGAGACTGCCGGCGTTGGCCAGGTCCAGGATCAGGCTGCCCGCCTCGCCGGGATCCAGGTCGCCGCCCGGGCCGGACCAGCTGAACGCGTCGACCGAGAGATCCGCCGCCTGCACGACGGACTCGACCACCGAGATCCATACGTCCACGCCGTCGGTCACGAACAGGGGCCAGCGGATCAGTTCGCCGTCGGGGGCGTCGGCGGCGATGGTCACCTGGGCGGGGCCAGCCGACCAGGCGGCGGCGCCGGACGCGATGTCGCCGAAGGAGAGTGCGCCGGAGACGACCGAACCGAAGGGGGCGCCG
>JAHIYU010000196.1 GCA_018814885.1 bacterium
GCGACGCCGCCGGCGGTCCCACCGGCCTGCTCGTGGACAACGCCGTCGACCTGCTGGACGACGTGCTGCCCGATCCCACCGACGCCGAGCGCGAGCGCTGGCTGCTGGCCGGCCTGCACGCCTGCGCCGACGCCGGCCTGGTCGCCGTCCACGACATGGGCGAGACCCCGGAGACCTGCGACGTGGCCCAGCGCCTGGCCGACGCGGGCCGCCTGCCCATCCGCCTCTTCGTCTATCTCGACGGCGACGACGAGACCTCCATGAGCGCCTTGCGCCGCTACCATGCCACGGACCGGTTCGCGGTCCGTGGCATGAAGTATTACGCCGACGGCGCCCTGGGCAGCCGCGGCGCACTGCTGCTCGACGACTACAGCGACGAGCCGGGCCATCGCGGCCTCGCGGTCACCGCCGCCGCGGACCTCGCCGCCGGAGTGGACGAGGTGCACCGGCGAGGCTTCCAGTGCGCCATCCACGCCATCGGCGACGGCGGCAACCGCATGGCCCTCGACGCCATCGCCTTCGCCCAGCGCGACGACCCCGCGCCGACCCGCCGTCATCGCATCGAGCACGCCCAGGTCGTGCACCCCGACGACTTCGCGCGCTTCGCCGCCCAGGGCGCGATCGCCAGCATGCAGCCCACCCATTGCACCAGCGACATGCGCTGGGCCGAGGACCGTTTGGGCCCCGCTCGGATCAAGGGCGCCTACGCCTGGCGCACGTTCCTGGACCTGGGCGTGCCGCTGCCCTTCGGCTCGGATGCGCCGGTGGAGGACTGGGACCCGCTGCCGGGAATCTACGCCGCGATCACGCGGCAGGACCGGGACGGGCGGCCGGCAGGCGGCTGGTACCCGGCGCAATGCCTCATGTGGGACGAGGCCGTACGGGCGTTCACGGAGGACGCCGCCTTCGTGGTGGGGCGCGAGGGGGATCTGGGGCGGCTGTCGGTGGGGTACGTGTTCGACTGCACGGTGCTGAGCGCGGATCCGCGCGGGGACGCGCGTGCATGGCTCGACATCCATGCCGCGGCCGTGCTGCTGCAGGGCAAGCGGATTCGCTGAGGTTTCGGCCCGTGCGCGGCCGGGCTGGACCGTTTCACAGCTTTTGATGCCGGTATTCGCCCACACCACCCCGTGGTGGTGTGGATATGACATCCCATCAATGGTGTCCGTAGGACCCACCCCGGTCGTTTGACCGCCAAGTGCGTTTTCTCGTAAGCTCATCAAGATCGATGATCGATTCCATATTGCTTGCCATGATTGGAGATCGACATGCGCCGCCACGCATCGTTCGCTGGAGCCATACTGATCGTGCTCGCCATTCTGCCGCCCGGTCCGATCGCGGCTATGTCAGCTGGTTGGTCCACCGTCTTCGGCCCGGTTGGACCGAACGGATCGCCGCTTTGCACGATCGAGACGGTCGATGGCCTGATCGTCGGCGGAGAGTTCACGACGATCGGCACCGGGGCTTATGCTCACGTCGCCCTGCACGTCAGGGCCTCCTGGCAGCCGCTCGGCGACGGGTTCAACGGCGATGTGCAGGCCCTGGTCGAGTATGACGGCGATGTCGTGGCCGCGGGAGCCTTCACAGCGTCGGGCGCGACACCGCTCTCGTACGTCGCTCGGTGGGACGGATCCAGCTGGCAACCCCTCGGGGACAACCTGCCGGACGGCGGTGGGGGGCTGGTCGTCTACGATGGGTACCTCCACAGCGGGGGTTGGCGTTGGGACAGCGCAACCTGGAGCGAGATCCTGACAGCCGACGCATCCATCGCCGCGCGGCTTGTCCACGAGGGACGCCTGATCGCCACGGGCTCCTTCAGCCATATCAACGGCGTGACGGCGGGAGGTATTGCCGCATGGGACGGAGAGAGCGTATCCGCACCGTACCCTGGGCCCTGGATCGCGAATATCCTTGATCTCGAAGTCTACCAGGGCCAGCTCATGGCGCTGGACGGGTGGCCCGGTTATCCCGGAGAGGTTGTCGTATGTGCTTGGACAGGGGAGAATTGGGTTTCGCTGGATCCTCCCGGTAGTGAATACAATCCTTGTTATGTCTCGCTGGCCGTTTCGAACGGTCGGCTTTATACGGCTTACCTGAGAACACGCGGTGGCGTGGCGTGGCTGCGACGACGCGGGGCGCGCCGCCGCCCTACCGCACCAGCATCACCCGCCGCGACGTCGACACGCCGCCCGTGACGTACCGCGCCAGATACACGCCCGACGGCGCCGCGCGCCCGTCGTCGTACGCGCCGCGCCAGGTCGCGGTATGCGATCCCGCGGCCAGCACGTCGTCCACGAGCTGCGCGACCACACGGCCGTCCAGCGCGTGGATCGTCAGGGTCACCCGGTCGTCCCGCGGCACCTCGAAGGCGAAAGTCGTGGTCGGGTTGAACGGGTTCGGCCGGTTCGGGTGCAGCACGGCCGCGAGCGGCGTCGCGTCGCCGGCGCCGGTGGTCGACTCGACCACGGCGGCGGGGCTCTCGTTGCCCGTGATGTCCAGGGCCGTCACCTTGTAGAAGGGCCGGGCCGGGTCCGTCTGGGGGTCGAGCCAGGCGAGGCCGGTGGTGAAGTAGACCAGGGTGTCCACGGTGAGGGGGAAGTCCGGCGTCGCGCCGCGGTAGACGCGATAGTAAAAGAGGTCCGGGACCTGGCTCTCGATCCAGGTCAGGGACGTGCCGCCGGGCACCGAGGCCGCCTGGAGGCCGGACGGCGCCGGCGGCGCCAGGTTGTCGACGGAGTAGCCGCTGTCGGGCGCCGAGTCGAAGAAGACCAGCGGGTCGGTCGTCTCGGCGCGCAGGAAGAACACGCTCCAGACGATGTCGTGACTGGTGGAGTCGCCCAGGGTCGGGGCGAGCACGAAGTACTGATCCTCGCCGTGGGCCGGTATGGTGTTCACGTAGTCCCACAGGCCCGGGGGCGCGGCCTTCACGGGGGCGGCCGACGCCTTGGCGTCGTCGATGCGCCGGTAGAGGGTGTAGCCGGTCACGTCGTACTCGGTGCCCGGAGCGTCCTCGCCGTGGCGCGTCCAGTTGACGCGCACCACGCGCCCCTGGTCGTCGCCGATGTCGGTGATCCGGATGCGCAGGCCGTCGATCACGCCGTCGCAGTCGTTGTCCACGCCGTCCCAGACCTCCGTGGCGCCGGGAAAGACCGCGGGATCGTCGTCGTCGCAGTCGGTGGCGTCGAGGGACCAGAACGCGCCAGGGGGCTGGCAGAACACGGCACCCGGGTCGCCGGCGTCGCCGAAGGCGTCGTCGTCCAGGTCGGGATACCAGAGCGCCAGGATGTCACCGCCGTCGACCAGGCCGTCGCAGTCGTTGTCGACGCCGTCGCACTCGTCGACGGCGCCGGGATTCACGTAGGGGTCGTCGTCGTCGCAGTCGCCGCCGACCTGGGACCAGAAGGGACCGGGGTCATCGCAGTGGACGACGGGATCGCCGGCGCCGTAGCCGTCCCCGTCGAGGTCGGCGTACCAGATCACGCCCGGCAGGCCATCGTCGACCAGGCCGTTGCAGTCGTTGTCCTTGCCGTCGCAGACCTCGCTGCCGAGGGGGTTGATCTCCGGGTCGGCGTCGTCGCAGTCGCCGGGGTCCTGGGCCCAGCCCTGGCCGGGATCCCAGCAGAACATCACCCCGTAGTCGCCGCCGAAGCCGTCGCCGTCGTTGTCGACCCAGTGCATGACGCCCGTCTGACCGTCGTCGATCACGCCGTCGCAGTCGTTGTCGATGCCGTCGCACTCGTCAACGGCGCCGGGATAGACGTTCCAGTCCACGTCGTCGCAGTCGCCGGTGTAGTCGGACCAGCCCTGTCCCGGGTGGGAGCAGAAGTAGCCCTCGACATCGGAGCCGTAGCCGTCCCCGTCCAGGTCCTGGTAGTAGGCGGTCGATCCGGCGGCGCCCGGTTCATCGACGGCATAATCGCAGTTGTTGTCCACGCCGTCGCAGACCTCCACGGCCCCGGGGTTGACCAGGGGGTTTTCGTCGTCGCAATCCGTGCCGTCGGCGACGTAACCCACGGGCTGCTCCGCTGCCTCGATCGTCACGAAGGGGTCGCCGTAGCCGTCCGTGTCGACGTCCGCGTGCCAGAGGGCAGCGGTTGCAGGCGCGGCGACGGTGAGCAGGGGCATCACGATGGCGTAGAGGGAGCGGTACGGACGGGACGCGGCCATGGTCGGACCTCCAGTTGACCGGTTGGATCATCTCCCGGGGTATCGACCATATATATCGTCATGAATACGCTCGTCTTGATCGGCATCTTGCCCTTGCCCCTCATCCCTGTTAGCGTCGGGTCATCCTCCAACCGGAAGGCCCGTGATGCACGCCGGATTGCTGGGAATCCACCGGCTGGACCAGGCTCGGCCGCTGCCCGCCCCCCGCGATCTGCCCGCCGATGCTCCGGGCGGCGGCGCCTCGACCCTTCTCCAGGACGACGACCTGCTGCTCCTCTCTCCCCGTCGCTCCGGCCTGAAGGCCGCCGAGCGCGGCGGCGTGATCGCCGCCGCCTGGGGGACGATCACCGGCTGCCTGGTCCCCCTGCCCGACGGCCTGCGCGCCGACGATCCCCGCGCCCTGCTCCATCTCTACGCGGAGCACGGCGAAGCCTTCGCGCGCCAGCTCAACGGCCACTTCGTGGTACTGCTGCGGGACCGGCCGCGCGGTCTGCTGCTGCTGATCCAGGACCGCTTCCCCGGCATCGCCACCGCCTACTGGCTCGAGCGCGACGGCCTGTTGCTCTTCTCCGACCGCATCGAACCGCTGGTGCGGGCCTATCCCGACGAGCGCCGGCGGATCGACCGCAAGGCGCTGCACCAGTACCTGGCCGACACCTACCTCACCGCCCCGGCCACCATCTACGCCGGCGTGCGCCAGCTGCCGTGCGGCGAGATGCTGAGGGTCGAGGCCGGCGGGATCGAGCGCCGCGTCTACGACGGCTGGCACCGTCCCGCGCGCCGACAGACCGACGCGAAGACGGCCTTGGCCCGGTATCGCGGCCTGCTCGACGACGCGCTCGGCGACTGGCTGGCGCGCGACCCGTCCTGCGGTTTCCTGCTCAGCGGCGGCCTGGACTCCAGCGTCAACGTGGCGCTGGCGGCCGGCCACGGGGACCGCGCGCTGCCGACCTTCGGCATCGCCGCCACCGACTTCCACACCGACGCGCCCTACGCACGCCGCGTCGCGGCCGCGTACGGCGCCATCCACACCGAGAAGCTCGTCGATGGCTCGAGGATCGACGACCTGCCGCGGCTGGCCTGGGAGCTGGAGAACCCCTTCTTCGAACCGGGCATGATGCTGTCGTGGAACGCGCTGCGGCTGGCGTCCGAGCACGTCGGTTCGGTGGTCGGCGGCGAAACGGCCGACCAGCTCTTCGGGGCCTGCGCCGTGCCGTGCTGGAACCGGCATCGCGCGCGACGCCGGCTCGGTCCGCTGCTGCTCCCCTGGCTCGCGCTGGTGCGC
>JAHIYU010000197.1 GCA_018814885.1 bacterium
CGATCTGACCGAGCTGCCGCCCGCCGCACGCGTTGCCGCGCGCGCGCGCGCTGAGCGGCATCACGACCGGGGGCGGCACATGGACATCCTGGCGGGAATCCTGGACGAAGTCCGGGCGTTGGAGTAAACCTGTACCGTCACGGATGACGGTCCCGTCGCTCGGCGGGACGCATCGCCAGGAACCAGGAGCACCCGGACGTCCCATGCGCGCGAAGATCATCATCAGTCTCTGTCTGCTTTCCATATGCTCCCACCTCCCGCCGGCGGCCGCCCAGGGGGAACGGACGCACCGGGTCGCGCGCGGGGAGACGTTGACGGCGATCGCCGACGAGTACGGCGTCACGATCCAGGCCTTGAAGGACCGGAACGGCCTGCGCGGCGACCGGATCGACGTCGGCCAGCGGTTGCTGATACCCGACCGCGACCAGGAGTGGTACGTCGTGCGCCGCGGCGACAACCTGACGCGGATCGCCGAGCGCCACGGGATCACCGTGGCCACGCTGCGCAGCCTGAACGGCCTGCGCGGCAGCCGCATCCATCCCGGGCAGAAGCTCCGCCTGGGAACCTCGCCCCGGGATGAGGCCGTCCACGTGGTGCGCAGAGGCGACAACCTCTCGCGGATCGCGCAGCGCTACGGCACGACGGTGCAAGCTCTCCGGCGCATCAACGACCTCGACGACGACCGGATCTTCGTGGGCCAGAAGCTGCGCTTGCGAGAGGTCGCCCGGACGGTGCACGTGGTCGAGCGGGGCGACGCCCTCTGGGAGGTCGCCCAGGCCTATGGTCTGACGGTCGCCGATCTCATGGCGATCAACGGGCTCGCCACGGACGTCATCCATCCCGGACAGGAACTGCGCCTGGCGCGGGACGAGACGCCGGCGACGGCCGTCTACACCGTCAGGCGGGGGGACAACCTCACCGAGATCGCGCGCCTGCACCAGATGGGCCTGCGCGAGCTGCGGAACCTGAACGGCATCGAGGGATCGTTGATACATCCCGGCCAGACGCTGCAGGTCAGACCGCTGCTGGGATCGCGCGCGCCGACCGGGACGGCGTCGGTGCCGTCGACCGTGGCCTGGGACGACCTGTTCGTCAGCGTCAGCGGCGTGCGCAGGCTGGAGGCGGGCAACGGCCCCTACTACTTCGAGCAGCCCCGGGCGGACCGCCAGCGCAGCAAGACCTACCGGGAGGAGAGCAGCATCTCGCCGCTGGTCAGCTATCGCCACGCCAGGCAGCTGCTGGATCGCTTCGACGAGACGATCGCGTCCATGACGCCGCTGAGCCGCCGTCTGGAGGGTTGGCACTTCGTCCTGGATCCGGGCCACGGCGGCATCGACCCGGGCGCCATCGTGGCCGGCACGGACGCCCAGGGGGATCCCTTCCACATCGTCGAGGACGAGATCGTCTACGACCTCGCGCTGCGCGTCTACGCCCTGCTGAAGCTGCACGGAGCCGAGGCGACCCTCACCCTGCTCAGCCCCAACCACCTGCTGCGCGGCAGCACGCCTGTGACGCAGACCTTCGTCCACGATCGCAACGAGGTCTTCAACAGCCTCGACTGGAACCGCCGCGACAAGCCGTCCACCTGGCCGAAAGGCGGACAGAAGTACCTCGACGCGCGGGTGGACATCGCCAAGCGCGCCCTGCGGGACGTGCCCGGGGACCGCCAGGTCTTCCTGAGCTTCCACGCGGACAACGACCGTCCGACGGGCGACGCGGTGACACTCTTCTACTACCAGAGCTCGCGCCAGACGGACACGCTGTCGCGGTCCTTCGCCCGGAAGCTCATACCGGCCATGGGCGCCGGCGCCCACGCCAAGGGCCGCGCGCTCGGCGTGCTGCGCAACAATCCCGCCCGCTACAAGCTGCTGGTCGAGATGCGCAACCTGGCCTTCGCCGACCACATCTGGGCTGTGCGCTACGAACAGTTGCGGCAGCGCGACGCCCAGAAGGTGGTGAAGGCCCTGCTGGACGCGCTGTCCTGACGACATGCAGCGGGAGCCGCCCGCGCCGGACGGCTCCCGCCTGCAGCCACCGCATCGATCATTCCGCCAGCCTGATGGGCACCGCCAGGACCAGGCGCCCGGCGCGGTCGCCGGGGCGGCGGTCGTCGAGATTCAGGTCCCGGAACTCGACGGCGCCGATCGGCAGCAGGCTGTCGGGGGGCGCGGGCCAGGTCCCGCCGAAGGACACCTCCAGCTCGGTCGGCACGCCGCAGTGCAGGTGCAGATCGCCGCCACCGGCGCGGGACACCTCGCCCGCGACCGGGGCGGCCAGCAGGTATTCCTCGCTCAGGTCGAATCCCCAGCTCTCGGCGTCCGCGCCCAGCGCGAAGCCGCCGATGACCTTCAAGGTGTACGACGCCGCGGCGGTGCCCGCGGGCAGGGACATGTCCAGGTCGCAGACGAGCCCATCGAAACCCGTGGCGCGCGCGGCGTGCCCGTCGGCGTCGAGGACATTGACGGCGCAGTCCGTGAAGAGGTTCGCCGTCGCCTCGTCCAGGGCCAGATGAAAGCGCGCCCGCGGCGTCACGGCGTCCAGCTTGAAGGCATGGGACCACTCGTCCGACTGTTCGACCGCGATCTCGCGCTCGCGGCCGAAGCCGGCGATCTCGGCGACGGCCTCTCCCTTGAAGACGCCGGGGAACGCCCGGGTTACCGTCAGGGTGGAGACGGCGGGCTCGCCGGCGCCGCGGCGGGCGAGGGCCGTCACCTCGGCGGGGCGCACGTCGTAGGCGTCGAAGGAGACGGTCAGGCGGTAGTTCGTATCCACCAGGTTGCCGATGGCCGCCACCACGTTCATCTCCCAGATGCCGGGGCGCAGTCCGGGCGCCGTGATCACCGTGTCGGCCACGGGGCTCGTCTCGGGACGGGCGTAACCCGCCCAGTCGCCCTGCACGGCACCCTCCGGATCGCAGATCTCCAGGTAGCAGCCCGCGCCGTCGCGCGCGCCGACGTCCCCGCTCACCTCGAGCCGGCAGCGCATGGCCGTGGCGCCGGCGGGCGCCGCCACGAAGTGACGACGGGTCGTCGAGGCCTGCAGATCCCCGCCCGAGAAGACGAGCTTGGCGCCCGTCGCCGGGTCGGCGGCC
>JAHIYU010000198.1 GCA_018814885.1 bacterium
CGGTGCGGAACCAGCCCCCCGAGAGCCACGCCCGTCCCGCCACGCCGAACAGGTCGCCCCCGCCGCTCTCCAGCCGGCCGAGGGCGTGGCGCGTCGCGGCGTCGCCGCCGCCGAATGCCAATTCGCCACCCCGGGCCGGAGCCGGATCGCGGGGCACCACGTTGACCACGCCGCCGAAGGCGTTGGCCCCGTAGAGTGCCGAGCCGTGCCCCCGGAGGACCTCCAGCCGCGACACGTCCGCCAGGCCGAGGGGCAGATCGAGGTTGTGGTGGCCGGTCTGGGGGTCGCCCATGTCCCAGCCGTCGAGCAGCACCTGCACCTGTTCGAAGGAGGAACCGCGGACGCTCAGGTCGGCCTGCGTGCCGTACTGCTGGCGCTGGCTCACCTCGACGGCGGGCAGGGTGGCGAGCAGTTCCGCGGCCGAGCGCACGGGCGCGTCGGCGGCGGGATCGGCCGCGGCCACCGGACGCAGGAGGCCGGGCAGGGCCGACGGGACGCGCGATCCGACGATGATCACGGGGTCGGTGAGCCAGACGGTATCCCCGTCGGCGACGACGAAGCGTTCCGCCGGAGCTGCGGCGGCGCCGGCCGCGAGGACCAGCGCTGTCAAGACTCCGGGCAGGATTGACTGCAGGCGGCGCAAGATGGTCATGACACGGGCCCCAGATCCCGAATCTACCGGAATCGACGGCGGGCGGCCTTGACCGGTGAGGGCGCGACGCATCAGTGCCCGCTCTTCTTCCCGCTGGGAATCGCGTGCCAGATGCGTCGCAGCAGCAGGAAGCCGATGATTCCGAAGGGGAAGAGGAATACCGGCCACATGGACCAGTTGCGGGTGGTCAGGTATCCCAGCGCGAAGGACTGCACGCCCGTTCCCAGATAGACGAAGCCGTCGATCATGCCCACGGCCGTGGCGGCGCCCCTGCGACCTCCGAAATCCATGGTGGCGGTGCCGCTGAGCAAGCCGTGGGTTCCGATCACGCCTATGGACATCACGAAGACGATCAGGCACAGCCACAGGGGATCGAGGGTGAGCACCGGGCCGGCCTTGATGCTGCGCCGGTCGCCCGCGCGCATGGTCGGCAGGGGGTCGGCGAAGGAGACATCGACGCGTTCCCCGCCCCGCGTGACGAGGGCGTGCAGCACGCCGGTGCTGCGGGTCACACCCTCCGGGATACCGCTGCCGTCGTAGGTGACCATCAGCTTCCGCGGATTCCACTGCCCGGCCGAGATCGCCGCGGGCGGTACGGCGGCCACCTGCCGGGATACGTCGGACCAGTCCTCACAGGGCTCGGCCACGGCCCGCGCCGCGGCCTCCCCGGGCGTGGCGGCTACGGCCAGGATGTGGTCGCCCGACTGCAACCCGTCGACCCCGGACCATTCGACCTCGGGCCGGGTGCCGCCCAGGGTGAAGAACATGCCTATGGATGCGATCGCCAGCACCGCGTATAGGATGCCGGCCACCGGGGCGCGTCGACTCTGGAAGAAGAGGTCGCTCGCCCAGCCGGCCACGTTGGCGCCGATGACGCCGGCCACGAAGAGGATGCCGCCCCATCCGCCCTGCAGGAACGGCGTCAGGAAGATCAGCCCGCCGGACACCATCAACCAGGCGCGGCGTCGTCCCCTGGCGCGACCGCCGGCCCAGAAGAACAGTGCCGCGATCGCCAGCAGCAAGATCACCACCCAGGCCTGCCCCCACGAACCGTTGCGCACCCAGTGATGGCTGGGCAGCACCCAGATCTCCTTCGCGTAGATGGGGAACCAGTGCATGATGCCGTTGCGGATGACACCGGTGCAGAACTCGATGCAGGCCACCGTCAGGATGATGGGGTTGGTGAGGATCCGCTTGATGACATGGAAGAGGGGCACCGGCACGTCCGACTCGCCGCTGCTGGCGTCGCCGGTGTCGAAGTCCGCGTGGCCGGCATCGGACGGCTTGTCGCGCAGAAGGAAGTACTCTATCACGAAGAAGAGGAAGAGCAGGGCCGCGGGCGTGAAGAAGACCCACTTGGCGGCGTCGGCCCGGGGACCGGCGCCGGCGGCGGCGTCCAGTATCCAGCCGTTGACCGTGAAGGCCAGGAAGATGCCGCTGGAGATCATGGTGCCGAAGATACCGGAGAAACCGCCCCGCTCGCGCACGTGGAACCAGTAGGAGTTCACCTTGACGATGGCGACCGCACCGTAGGACTGGAAGTACATGTTCACGGCGTAGAGCAGGGTGAAGATCGTGCGGATCCGGTGATTGTCGGCAAGCCCCGTCGCCAGTACGTGATGCAGGTACAGCCCCATGCCCAGATTGGCCAGGCAGGAGCCCAGGGCACCGATGAGTATGCCCTTGCGGCCGCCGATCTTGTCCACGAGCGGACCGTTCAACAGGAAGGCGAAGGCGTAGGTCACCGTCCCGATGCCGAAGATGATGCCGAAGTCCTCCTTCGTCATCAGGTCGCCCAGGGCATTCTTGCTGACGGTCAGGTTGTAACGCCCCATGTACAGCAGGGCGTAGGTCAGCCCCATGGGGAACCAGTTCAGGAACCTGCGCCAGGCGAAGGCGCGCGAGTGCGTGATGACTGCTTTGGCCATGCCTCTCTCCCATGCTCGAGATCCGAGTTGTCCGCCGGCGGGCGGTCACGACGCGCGACGAGGGTAACCGACAGTCCGACGGATGGCTACGCCAAGTTCGGCAGGGCGGTCGCGGACCCCGGCTCAGCGTATGCCGTGCTCCCGCTTGTACGCCGCCCAGTCCGCCTTGAGCTGCTCGAAGGCCTCGAGATCCGGACAGAGCAGGAAGGGATTGTGGGCGCGCTCGTGGGCCAGGGTCGAGTGCGGCATCTCCCCTTCGCCGCCGTAGTAGTCGTGGCCGGGCAGCACCACGGTGTCGCCCGGCAGCTCGAGAATGCGGTGCAGGGACGCCCACTCCGCCGCGGCCGAGGAACCGGGGAAGAACGGGCCGGTGCCGCCCACCTTACCGCAGAACAACAGGTCGCCGGTGGCCAGGAATCCTTCGTAGAGCCAGCAGAGATGGTCCGACGCGTGGCCGGGCGTCTCGAGGGCAACCAGGGACCGCGCACCGAGCCGGTCGGGAAACGCGACGGACCGCGCCGGGGCGCCGGTCGCGACCGGGAGCGCGTAGACCCGCGCGCCGGTCAGCTCGACGAGGCGCGCCACGCCGCCGGTATGATCCGCGTGGCCGTGGGTGATCAGGATGTGCGCGAGTTCGAGCCCCGTCCCGCTCACCGCGGCGGCCAGTTCGTCGGGACCGAAGCCGGGATCCACGATCGCCGCCTCGCCGCCGGTGCGGTCGCCGAAGATGTAGCTGAAATTGCGGTCGCCGCCGAGATGCAGCTGCTGCACGACGATGTCGCCGCACGAGAGGTCGTTGATGATCATCCCCTGGCATTCCTCCCGGATCAGATGCCCATGATCAGGCCCAGGGTCACGCCGACCCAGATGTCGCGGTCTGCGGCGGTGAACATCGTGCCCGTCTCCGGATTCTCCAGCAGCGAGGCCTCCGCGCCGTAGGACTCGTAGCGGACGCTCAGGTCGAGCAGCCTGGGTTTGGCGCCGCGGGCGCTCAGGCGCCGCTGCAGGCCGAAGCGGGCCGAGCCGCCCCAGTCGGAGAGTTCCCGGACCAGCGAGCCGCTCTCGTAGATATCGAGGTAACCGTAGTAGAGCGTGCCGCCCCAGCGCAGGGAGCGCATGTAGTAGCCGCCGGCGAGACCGAGGTAGACGTCGGTCCCGGCGGCCAGGGGCGCGCGCAGCTGGGCGCCCAGCTCGATCGCGTAGTGGGCGGACTTGCCGTTACCGGTGAGTTCCTCGAAGTCGTCCTGCAGATCGCCGATACCCGCCTGGAAGCCGATGGTGGGCACGAACCAGTCGCTCAGCGGATAGCCCACGGCCACGCCCAGCAGGAGCATGTCGGTGAAGTAGTCGCCGAAGCTCGTGGTGCTGTGCTTGTAGCCCACATCGACCAGGGTCAACCAGGTGGTGGCGGAAAGGGGGACCGTGGTATCGGGTGGCGCGGGCAAGGGCGGCGGTGCGGCGCCCGTGTCCGGCAGGGGCGCCTCGGGCCAGAC
>JAHIYU010000199.1 GCA_018814885.1 bacterium
GGCCGGTGAGCCGCGAGGCGCCGCCGGCGCGGCCTCGGGTGGTCTCCGTGGGCGCGCTCACCGCCGGCGGCAGCGGCAAGACGCCCGTCGTGCTGTCCCTGGCGGAGGGCCTGCTGGCACGCGGATATCGTACCGCGATCGTTTCCCGGGGATACGGTTCCGGCGCGGCCGGGCCGCTGATCGTCGACGCCGCGGACCCGAGCTGCGGGGACGAGGCCCGCATGCTCGCCGGCAGCCTGTCCGGCTGCACCGTCGTGCAGGCGCGCGACATGGCTGCGGGACTGCGTATGCTGCGGCAACGGCGGCCGGACACCGAGATCGTGGTGCTCGAGGACGGCCACCAGTGCGCCGGCGCGGGGCGCCATCTGGACGTGTTGATCCTGGACCGCTGGCGCACGGTGGGGCGCGGGCTCGTGCCAGAAACCGGCTTGCGTCTACCCTGGGGACCCTACCGGGAGGATGCGACCGGCGCAGCCCGGGCGGCCGTCTGGCTGTTGTCCCTGCGGGAAGGCGAGGCGTCCCCCGCGCAGCCTGAAGGTGGTCCGGACATGCTGGGTTTCGTCCGCCGCGCGTCGCTGCCGGGAGGCGTAGCGACGCCGGCGGAGATGCCGTACGGTGTGGTGAGCGGGATTGCCGCGCCGGAGCGTTTCGAGGCGGATTGCGCGTTCCTGTGCGGAGGGGAGCCGGCGGTGATCGCGAGATACGACGATCACGCCGCATTTTCCGGCGGCGATGTCGACGATCTGCTCGCGGTCGGGGCAGGGGCCGGCGCACGTTGCTGGCTGACCACGGCCAAGGACCGCGTGAAGCTGTCCCCGCTCTGGCCTCTGCGAGCTCCGCAGCTGCATGTCGTGGCGCTGGAGCTGGTCTGGCGCAGCCCGTCCATCCTCGTCGAAACGGTCCTGTCGCGACTGGAGGCTTGATACCGTGCAGCGCTGCGAACCCGTCATCTCGCGACATCTGGTGATCGGGTCCGGCATCGCGGGCCTGCAGTTCGCCCTGCTCGCCGCCGAGCAGGGCGAGGTGCGTGTCGTGACCAAGAAGGAATCCTTCGAGAGCAACACCAACTACGCCCAGGGCGGGATCGCCGCCGTGCTCTCCCCCCTCGACGATTTCGAGCTCCATGTCCAGGACACCCTCGTCGCCGGGGACGGCCTGTGCGACGAGGCGGTCGTGCGCGCCATGGTGAACGCCGCGCCGCGGCTCATCGAGCGGTTGCTGGAGTACGGCGTACGCTTCACCCGGACGGAGGGGGGCGCTTCCTACGCGCTGGGCCGCGAGGGCGGCCATTCCCGCAACCGCATCGTCCACGCCGCCGATCTCACCGGCCGCGAGCTGGAGAAGTGCCTGCTCGAAGCCTGCCGCAATCATCCCCGTATCAAGCTGGACGAGAACCACGTGGGTCTCGACCTGATCATGGGAAGCGACCTGGCCGGCACGGGACTGCCGGCGGATCGGGTGGCGGGCTGCTGGGTGCTGGACCGTCAGTCCCTGACCTCGACGCCCTACCTGTCTGATGTGATCACGCTCGCTACCGGCGGCTGCGGCAAGGTCTACGCCTATACGTCGAATCCGGACATCGCCACCGGCGACGGCATGGCCATGGCCTATCGCGCCGGCGCCGTCCTGTCCAACCTGGAGTTCGTGCAATTCCATCCGACCTGTCTCTATCACCCCGAAGCCAAGAGCTTCCTGATCTCCGAGGCCGTCCGGGGGGAAGGCGCCCATCTGGTCAACAGCCGCGGCGAGCGGTTCATGTCCCGCTACGATCCCCGGCAGGAACTGGCGCCCCGGGACGTCGTGGCGCGCTCGATCGACCAGGAGCTCAAGCTGACCGGCGAACCCTGCGTGTACCTGGACCTGCGCCACCTGGACAGGGATTTCGTGAACGGGAGATTCCCGAATCTGACCCGGACCTGCCGCCGCTTCGGCATCGACATGGCTGGAGAGCCCGTGCCGGTCGTGCCGGCCGCCCATTACATGTGCGGGGGCGTCAGGATCGACCCCGACGGCCGGACGAGCCTGACGGGTCTGCTGGCCATCGGCGAGGTGGCCTGTTCGGGCGTCCACGGCGCCAACCGTCTGGCCAGCAATTCACTGCTGGAAGCCGTCTACTTCGCCGAGCGGGCTTCCCGGGCGGCGGTGGAGATCGCAGCGGACGTCACAGCGTCATCCGGTGCCCGCTCCGTGCGCGTGGACGGAAGCCTCGGGGTCGAAAAAGGGCCGGAAGCCATGGTCCTAGAACACGACTGGGACGTGGTCCGGCGGGTCATGTGGGACTATGTGGGTATCGTACGCTCCCGCAACCGGCTCGACATCGCGCTGGACCGGATCCGCAACATCCGGGCCACGGTGGAGGCGGTGTACCGCGCCGCCCTGCCCAGCCCGGACCTGGTCGAGCTGCGGAACATCGCGCTGAACGCCGAGTTGATCGTGATCAGCGCGCTGTCACGGCAGGAGAGCCGCGGGCTGCATTACACGCTGGATCATCCGGGCAAGTCGGACGTCGCCGCGGATACGCTCGTGGGCGCCGGTACCGCCTTGCAGGCCATGGCCTGCGACGGGACCACGCCGGGATGAGCTGGCACGAGACAGCATTCGGGAGCCACTACGCCTGGCTCTACGCCCACCGCGATGCGGCGGAGGCGGCGGCCTGCATCGACGCCCTGGCCGGGATCCTGCCGCTGGCAGAGGGGATCGTGCTGGACCTGGGCTGCGGGGAAGGCCGCCATCTCGCCCCGCTGGGGCAACGCTGCCCGCGCGGGGCCGTCGGCGTCGATCTTTCGCCCGCGCTGCTGCGCAACGCCCGGGCGCTGACGGTCGGCGCGCCGCCTCTGGGCCTGATACGTGCCGACATGCGGAGCCTGCCCTTCGGCGGCGGCGTCTTCCGGACGGTGGTGTCCCTGTTCACATCGTTCGGTTATTTCGGAGGTCTCGAAGATCACCGGGACCTGCTCGCCGGCATCGCCCGCGTCCTCGCACCGGGCGGGCGCTGGTGCCTGGATTACCTGAACTGCCGCCAGGTGCGGCGGGACATGGCGGAGCCGCGGACCGCCACCGTGCGCGAGGCGGGACCCTGCCGGGTGACCGAGACCAAGCGCCTGGACCCGGACGGCGACCGCATCCTCAAGCGTGTCGAGATCGCCCCCTTGCCTGGCCGGCGGGACCAGGCCGCCGCCCTGGGCATTCCGGAAACGGGCCTCGCATACACCGAGGCGGTCGCGCTCTTCGAGCCCGAGGAGCTGGACGCCCTGGCTTCGAGCGTCGGCCTGGAGCGGTGCGGTGCCCTAGGCGGCTACGACGGCCGCGCCTTCGCGCCCGATGCGGCGGCGCGCTGGATCCTGGTCTACGGAAAGGACCGTCTGTCGTGAGGATGAGTACATGACCGGCCGGACTTATCCCGTCGCGCGCGGCGCCCCGCTCGCGGCAGTGCCGGACTTGCCGAGCCTGATGATCGACTGGGTGACGGGCGCCGCCTCTTTAGTCGGTGCGACCGCGGAGTGGCGCACCTGTCTGGAATCCCCATCGCCGTCCACTCCGGCGCCGGCCTGGTCCGACACAGCGTGGCGAGACGCCTGGTGGGACGATTTCGCGGCCGATCTGCCCGACGACGAAGCCGTGTCGATCTGCCGCAGCAACGTGGCGGCGCTGGCCGCCGGCGCGGCCGACGTGATCGTCACCGGGCAGCAACCCGGTTTTCTGGGCGGGCCGCTCTACACGCTGTACAAGGCGGCGGCATGCATAGCCGCAGCCGAGGCGCGCAGTGCCGCCGGACGCCCCACCGTGCCGCTCTTCTGGTCCGGCGACGACGACGACGATCTGCGCGAGGCGTTCGCGCCACGTCTCTACGATCCCCGTCGCCGGGCCATCCTGCGTCCGGTCGCGCCGATCCCGGCGGCGTCCCTGTCGGTGGGCGCCCTGCCGGCCTCGCTGGCCGGCGCCGGGGAGGCCGCGTGGCTCGCGGAACGGGCCGCGCATGAACCGCTGGCCCGCCGTCTCGCCGGGATCTGGCAGTCGGCCATCGCCGGCCGACAAACCTGGGGCCGTCTCCACCGGCGCGCCCTGCTGCTGCTGTTCGGTCGCAGCGGCATGCTGGCGCTTTCCGGCGGCGACGCCCGCCTCCATGCCGCGGCGGCACCACTGTACGCACGGATCCTGCAGGACGAGGCCGGCTTGGCGGCCCGCGCCGCGCAGAGGGGAGATCGGCTCGTCGCGGACGGATACCACGCCCAGATCGCAGAGGGGTCCCTGGCGAGACCGTTCAGCGTTGCCGTCGACGGGCAACGCCGGCGCCTGGGCGATAAGAACGCCCGCCCCTCGGACCCGGCGTCGCTGCGACCAGGCGTGCTGTTCCGCTCTCCCGTACAGGACTGGCTCTTCCGTCCGGCGGGCGTCGTGGTGGGGCCCGGCGAATTGTCGTACCTGAAGCAGACGGAGCCCGTGTACGAGGCGCTGGAAATGCCACGGCCGCCGCTGGTGCCGCGTCTCTTCTGTACACTGACCCAGGATGCGGCGGCGGGATCCCGTTCCGACGCGCCGGTCCACGGGGCCGCCTCGGCGGCCGCGCTCACACGCGTGGACGGCGTGGCGGCGGAGTCTCTCACGGACGTGTTGCGCGAGACGTTCGGTCTCACCGCGGCCGAGGCCCGGGACGTCGCAGCGCCGAACCTGAAGCGTTGGTCCGCGCGCAACAGCGCACTGTTCGACCGGCTCGCCGGGACGGGCGACGGACCGGACGGGCGCCCGGCGTGGGTCGCGCCCGGTGCGCGACGCCAGGAACGCGTGCTGGCCATGCACTGGGCCACGGCCCTCTGGGGGGAGACGCTGACGGATGCCGTGCTGGCGGCGGCGCAGGCTCATCTGGCCTCCGGGGCGGCAGGGGAGTGGGCGGACTGGCGAATCGTCGTCGGCGCCGCCGGAAGCGAAAGGAACGAGACATGAACGATGTCGCGGCACGTTGCGATCTGCTCTGCATCTCACCGCACAGCGACGACGCCGAGATCGCTCTGGGCGGGACCGTGCGCCGTCTGGCCGACGCCGGCCGAGCGGTTTGGCTCTGCGATCTGACGCGCGGCGAACTGGGTTCCAACGGCACGCCGGAGCTCAGATGGCGCGAGGCGACCGCCGCCGCGGAGATCCTGGGCGTCGCCGGGCGTCTCCAGTACGACCTGCCCGACGGTTTCATCTCGGAACACGACGCGTCACAGGTGGCGGTCGTGACGGACGTGATCCGCAGGCTGCGCCCGCGCTGGGTGGTGGCCGCCCCCATGCCCAACCGCCACCCGGACCACCGGGCGGTTCCCGGCCTGGTGCGCAAGGGGGCCTTCATGGCGCGCCTGGCCGCCTGGCTGCCCGCCGGGTCCGGGGCTCGGGTCTGGCCGGAGGGGACGCCTCTGCCGGAACCGGCAGGGCGTTGGGAATGCGAGGCTGTCTGCACGGTCTGTCCCCCCGGGGACAGACCCGACGCCTATTTCGACGTGAGCGGCGTGTGGGAGGCCAAGATCGCGGCCCTGCGTTGCTACGCCAGCCAGTTCGAGCCCGGAGCGGGCGCTCGCACCACCCTGATCAACGATCCCGCGTTCCTGCAGGAGGTCGAGCGTTGGGCGCGCGGGTGGGGCTTCCGTGCGGGCGTCGAACTGGCGGAGGCCCTGCGCGTCGAAGCCGCTCCCGTGTACAGGGACCTGCCGACGGAGCGCTGGTCGTGAACCGCTTGCCGGTGATCGGAATCACCTGCTATCCGTCCGCAGGCGGCAGCGGCATCGTCGCCAGCGAGCTGGGGCTCAACCTCGCCCGCCGCGGCTACGAGGTGCACTTCATCACCGACGCCATGCCGGTCCGGCTGCAGCGGTACGAGCGGAACATCTTCTTCCACCAGGTGGAAGCGGTCTCCTACCCGGTCTTCCGGCACACGCCCTACACCCTGGCCCTGGCGACCAAGATGTGCGAGGTGGCCCGTCACCACGGCCTGGACATCCTGCACGTCCATTACGCCATCCCCCACGCCGCCAGCGCCTACCTGGCCCGCTGCATGCTCGGCCGGGAGAACATCGCCATCATCACGACGCTGCACGGTACCGACATCACCCTGGTCGGCCAGGAGCCGTCCTATTTCGAGATGACCCGCTTCCTGATCGCCGAGAGCGACGCGGTGACCGCCGTGAGCACCTCGCTGAGGGAAGAGACCGCCCGCATTTTCGGTTGCGCGCGCGAGATCGAGGTCATTCCCAACTTCGTCGACCCGCGGCGCTTCAGGCCCCGCCTCGACCTCGATCGCGGCGCGTACGCCTCCCGGGACGAGAAGCTTATCCTGCACGCTTCGAATTTCCGCCCGGTGAAGAACATTCCCAACGTGCTGCGCGTCTTCGCCGGGATCACCGCCAAGGTGCCCAGCCGGCTGCTGTTGCTGGGCGAGGGACCCGAGCGGGGCCCGGCCGAGCGGCTGGCGGTGGAACTGGGCGTGAGGGACCGGGTCACCTTCCTGGGCCAGCTCGAGAACCTGGAGGATCTGCTGGCAGTGGCCGATCTGACCCTGCTGCCCTCGCGGCACGAGTCCTTCGGCCTGGTGGCGCTGGAGTCGATGGCCTGCGGCACGCCCGTCATCGCGACGAACGTCGGCGGCACAAGCGAGTTCATCGAGGATGGGCACAACAGCTTCCTGTGCGACCCGGACGAGATCGATCTCTGGGTCGCCACGGCGACGCGGCTGCTGCGGGACGACGCGCTGTACCGGCAGATCGCCGACGACGGGCTGCGCGACGCGGTGGCGCGTTTCGGAACACCCTGCGTGATCAAGCTCTACGTTCAGCTCTACGATAGATTGCTCGCGCAGCGGGGCGCCTGAGCCGCAGGGAACTCCCGGCGGCCGCTCCCGTTTCACCGCGACGGCCGCGCAATCCGGCCTTGCCGCCGGGGGCCGGGGTGGTACATTGCTGGGGACGGACCGGTGCAACGGTCGTCCCTGCCAGAAGGAGCTGACATGGTTCATACCGCTTTCCTGGCCGCGCTGGGAGCCTCGGAGATGATGGGCCTGCTGCGCGACACGACCCTGCTGGGCAAGACCATCTTGCTCATCCTGTTCCTGCTGTCGGTCATGTCGTGGGCGGTCATGATCGACAAGGCCCGCACCCTGTCCGCGATCCGCAAGGGGCACGCCAAGTTCTGGCGTCTTTGCGAAACATGGCTCGAGCGCGGCGGGGGCTCCGCCGACCTCGACGGATGGTGCCGCGGGCGCGAGGATCTGCCCCTGGCCAACCTCTGGCTGGAGGGGCGCAGCCAGCAGTCCCCCGCCGCCGTGCGCCGCGCCGCCGAACGCGTGGCCTACGCCGAGATCGAGGCGCTCGAGCGTTACCTGATCGTCCTGTCGACCACGGTCACCATCGCGCCGTTCCTGGGCCTCATGGGCACCGTCTGGGGCATCATGCAGGCCTTCTGGGACATGGCGGCCATGCGCAGCGCCAATCTCACCGTGGTGGCGCCCGGCATCGCCGAGGCGCTGATCACGACCATCGCCGGGCTCTCGGCGGCCATTCCGGCCGTGGTCTTCTACAACCTGTTCGTGCGCAAGATCGACCTGATCGGGAACGAGCTGGAGCGCCTGCGCACCCTGCTCGAGGAAGCCGCGCCGCAAACCGCGCGAAACACGGAACGCGACCATGCTCCCCGCCGGCCCGAGACCCACGAGAAGGAGCGGATCCGATGAAAAGGCGGTCGGCGTACCGCAGCCTCTCGGAGATCAACATCACCTCGCTGGTGGACGTCACGCTCTGCCTGTTGATCATCTTCATGCTGACCGCGCCCTATATCCAGGGCGGCGTGGAGGTGAACCTGCCCCGCACGGAGACGCGCGAGGTCGTGGTGGAGGAGGGGCCGATCGTCACCGTGACCAAGAACCGCGAGATCTACTTCGACGAGGATCCCGTGGACATGGACGGTCTGGCGGACCGGCTGTCCGCCTTCCTGGACCGGCGCGACGAACTGCCCGTTTACCTGCGCGCCGATGCCGAAGTGCCCTACGGCTTCGCCCTGCAGGTGATGGCGGCGATCGAACGTCTCGGCTTCTCCAACCTCAGCCTGGTTGCCGACCAGGAACTCGCGCAGGCGGCCCTGCCGTGACTCGCGCCTTCCCGGTCTCGCTGCTCTGCCACTTCCTGGTCCTGGCGACGATAGTCTGGTTCGGATCGCACGTCACACGTCAGGTGCTGCCGCGCCAGCACAACATCTCCGTCCGCCTGGCCAGGCTGCCGCAGCCCCGGCCCGAGGTCGCGCGCGACGAGCCAGTGCAGCCGCCGCTGCAGGAGGAGGATCAGATCCCCGAGCCGGTCGTCCAGCAGGAACGGAGAGAGACACCGGCCGTCGTGCCCGAGGAACCTGAGCGGCGGGTCGTGGCCGAGACCAAGGAGCCCGAGCCCGCGGCGCGGCGGAACGATCCCGCACCGGACGTGAGCGACGCCGCCGCGCCTGTGACGCAACCGGAAACCAGGGCGCCGCAACCCGTGGTGGGCACGGACGTGGCCATCCCGCCACGTTTCGCGTACTACATCGATCTGCTCGAGTCCCGCATCGCGCGCAACTGGCATCCCAAGCAGCTCGGTTTCCGGGAGGCCTCGGCCCGCGTCTGCAAGATCCATTTCCATGTGGAGCAGAACGGCTTGATCACCCGCGAGACCATCGTCCAGTCCTCGGGCGTCCCGCTGATGGACCGCGAATCCCTCAAGGCGGTCAGATCCGTCGGACATTTCATGCCCCTGCCGCGCGGTCTGGCCGACAACGCGCTGGGCGTGACCTATACCTTCACCCTCACTTCAGGGAATTGACTCCATGACCCGACACGACATGATGTCCCTGCAGATGATGCTGACCGCTGCGCTGGTCCTGGTCGCGGCGCCGGCCCGGGCGGGAGATCCGGAAATCAACCTCGGCACCACACGGGCCTCGATCGACCGGCTCGACATGCTGGTGCAGCCCCTGGAGGTGGTCTCGGGCGGGACCGAGGCCCAGGAGGCGGCCTGGCTGGTCGAGTCGGTCATCCGCATCGACCTGGACTACAGCGGTTTCTTCCGGGCCCTGTCGGTCGAGGACATGAGCGACACCACCCAGGTCCAGTACGCCGTGGAAGGACTGCTGGAGGGGCGGTTGCCGGGGACGGGCGTCACCGCGCAGGAGCGCGCCCCCCTGCTGACCCTGAAGCTCGTGGCGTATCCCGGGCGGCAGCTCCTGCTGAGCAAGCGCTACCGTCCGACCTGGGACCGACTGCGCGCCACCGCGCATCACTTCGTCAACGAGTTGCACCTGTTCCTGAACATGGAGGCGGGGATCAGCCTGACCAAGGTGGTCTTCGCGCGGGGCACCGGCGAGCGGCGCGACATCTACTGCGTCGACTACGACGGCGAGAACCTGCTGCGCCTGACGGCCAACCGCACCCTCAACCTGTTTCCCGCCTGGGCGCCCGACAACGACCGCGTGGCCTTCATGTCCTACCGGGATGGACAACAGGGCATCTACCTGCTGGACACCGGCACGGGCAAGGTCCGGCTGGTGAACGAGACGATCGGTTCCAACCTGGCGCCCGCCTGGCACCCGGAAGGGGAGGAGGTGCTGGTGTCGCTGTCGAAGGTGGGACAGCACGAGATCTACCGCATGGACCTCGCCGGCAAGATCATCCGCCGCCTGACGGTCTCGCCGGCCATCGAGATCTCACCGTCGTGGTCCCCCACGGGCCGGGACGTGGTCTTCACCAGCGACAGGACCGGTTCTCCCCAGCTATATATAATGGACGCAGACGGTTCCGGTCGTCGTCGCCTCACCTTCGAGGGCCGCTACAACGACGCCGCGGACTGGTCCCCGAGCGGCGAACAGATCATCTACGCCTGCCGCGATGACGACATCACGCAGATCGTTTTGATCGAGGCCCACGGGGAGAACAGGCGTGTCCTGACGGACACGTCGTGGCGGAATTGCGAGGATCCGAGCTGGGCTCCCGACGGACGCCACATCGTCTTCGCTTCCGACCGGACGGGCGTCTTCAAGCTCTACGTCATGGATGTCCGGGACGGCGCGAGTCGCCAGTTGACCTTTGGCGCCGAGTCGGATAAAACTCCTGATTGGTCTCCTTGACATTGCGTGTTAGATTTCGCGGGTACTTGAACCGACCAAGACAGCGATTGCTGGAAAGGAGTCTCGTCATCATGTACCGGACATTATTGATGGTGAGTGTCATGCTGGTCGCCCTGCTCGTGTTCGCGGGCTGCGGCTCCAAGGAAGAACCCCCCGTGGTGACCGATACCACGCCGGTCGTCACCGAGCCTATCGTGGCGGAACCCGTCGTCGAGGAGCCCACCGACAAGGTGCCTCCCGCACCCGCGCCGATCGACTACGCGAGCATGACGCCCCAGGAGTACGGGATCGAAGACGTGTTCTTCGCCTTCGACGAGTACAGCCTGACGGACGAAGCCATGAGGACGTTGAACGCCGCGTCCAGGATCATGCGGGAGCACTCCGACCTGGTCTACATGATCGAGGGCCACTGCGACGAGCGCGGCACCGTGGAATACAACCTGGCGCTGGGCGAGAGACGCGCCGTCGCCGTCCGTGATTACCTGGTCTCGCTGGGCATGCCGGCCCGCCAGCTGCGGATCACCTCCTACGGCGAGGAACGCCCCTTCGCGTTCGGCAGCAACGAGAGCGCCTGGGCGCTGAATCGCCGGGGCCACTTCTCGCGTCCCTAGGAGTCCGTGATGGGCAGAGGCTACCGCCGGGCATTGGGCCTGCTGCCGATTCTGTTACTGGCAGCAGGCTGCAGCCCGCAGTTCGAACACATCGAATCCGCGGTCGAGCGCAACCGCGACGAGATTCGTCTCGTGCGCGACGAGCAGATGATCATCCGCCGGGAGGTGGAGAGCCTCAACGCGGTGCTGCGCTCGGACCAGGGCACCGGCCTGGAGTCCTCGGCGATCCTGCAGGCCAAGATCTCGCAGATGCTGAGCAAGCTGGACCGGGTCGATCGCAAGCTTGACGACAACAACGAGTTCATGCGCAGCCTCTCCGCCCGGGTCGACCTGCTGGCCACCCGTCTCGGCCTGCCGACTCTCGGCGAGTACAAGACCGTCTCGGGCGATGCCGCCGAACTGGACGTGCTGCCGGAGGAGGGACGCGCCCTCTTCAACGCCGCCCTGCTGGACCGCGACCGCGGGAACATGGCCGCGGCCGCCGAGGGCTTCCGGGAGTTCCGGGAGCGCTACGGCCGCTCCGAGTTGACCGACGACGCCGGCTACTGGCTGGGCGAGATGGCCTACGCGGACGGCGAGTACCAGCAGGCCCTGGCACACCTGCAAGGCGTGATCGACGGCCCGCGCGACGCAGACCGGCGGGCCGACGCCCTGCTCAAGGCCGTCTTCGCCGCCCAGGCCAAGGGCGACGAAGCGGCGGCCCGGAGCTTCCTGGAGACGCTGCGGAGGGATTTCCCCGATTCGGAACAAGCCGCCCTGGCCGAGGCGGAGATGTCGAGGCCGTGAGGAAATTTGGAACGGAGGCGAGATGAACAAGATCCCAGTCCTGAAGATGGCGCGCGACCTGTCCCAACCCTTCCGTCCGGTGGAGATCACGGAACTCGACGGCGCCTATCACGCCTTCATCGTCCGCTACAGCGGCGACTACATCGCCCACAGCCATTCGGCCGACGAGTTCATCTACATCATGGAGGGCATGATCGACGTCGAGCTGAACGACAAGACGGTGACCGTGAAGCAGGGCGAGGCGATCCTGATCCCCGCCGGCACGCCGCATCGGCCGCGCTGCAAGAACATGGCCCTCGCGCTGGTCACCGAGACCAAGGGCCTGCAGATCGAAGGACGTGAATAGGTCCGTTCGCCCCTGCCTCGATCATCCTCAGAGGCCGGCCTCGCTCGCGGGGTCGGCCATCTTCTTCTCGATCCAGAGCACGGTCTCGCGGCTGCCGACGAAAAGGGGCACGCGCTGGTGCAGAGCTGTGGGCTGGATCTCGAGGATGGGACCCTGGCCGTTGCTCGCATAGCCGCCCGCCTGCTCGGCGATCATGGCCAGGGGGGCGGCCTCGTACAGGAGCCTCAGCTTGCCGTCAGGGCGTCCCTCGTGCGCCGGATAGAGGAACACGCCGCCGTACAGCAGGTTGCGGTGGAAGTCGGCCACGAGCGAGCCGATGTAACGGGCGGTAAGTCCCGGCGTGTCGTCGTCGCGCCCGTACTTGAGCCGGCGCACGATCTCGCGCACGACGGGCGGCCAGCGCGACTCGTAGCCCTCGTTGACGGAATACATCTGCGCGGCGAAGGGCATGCGTATGTTCTCGTGGCTGAGCAGGAACTCGCCGATGCCCGGATCCAGGGTGAAACCGTGCACGCCGTGGCCCGTCGTGTAGACGAACATGGTCGAGGAGCCGTAGATGACGTAGCCGGCCGCCAACAACGCGCTGCCGGGCTGCAGCAGGTCCGCGTCTCCCGGCACGCCACTCAGGGAGCGCCGCCGGTAGATGGAAAAGATGGTGCCGATGCTCACGTTCGCGTCGATGTTGCTGGATCCGTCGAGGGGATCGAAGATCACTACGTAGTTGCCGCTGCCGCTGCCCACCTCCTTCACGACCGGTTCCTCGAGCTCCTCCGAGGCCAGCATGCAGGCCTGCCCGCGTCGCCCCAGGCAGCGCAGCATGATGCGGTTGGCGTACTCGTCGAGTTTCTGGACGATCTCGCCCTGCACGTTCTCCTCGCCGGTGGAACCCAGGATATCCTCCACCAGTCCGGCGCGGCCCACCTCGCGGGAGATGATCTTGGCGGCGAAGGAGATGTCGTTGAGCAGGCTCGTGAAGTCGCCGCTGGCGCTGGGGTGCATGCGCTGCAGGTCCAGGATATGCGATTCGACGTTCATGAGGTTGCCGGCTGGTGTCATGGGGACGCTCCTCTGTGATATGGCTCCGACCGACTAATCTAGCAGGTTCGGCGGGGTCTGGCGAGTTCGGATGAGCCGGATTGGGGTTGCCAAGACGGGCCCGGTTTCGCATTGTTCGCCTGTGCGTCGGACGGACCTCTCGAGGCCGCGACGCGAAGTGGTCCGCAGACACGCGCCACCCATCCCCGGTACGCCGGATCCCTGGAGGAGAGCCATGTCCAATATGCTGCCCATACCCCCGCTGCCCTACAACGAGCCGGTACTCGGCTTCTTGCCCGGTTCGCCGGAGCGCGCGGAATTGAAGGCCAAGCTCGCGGAGATGGCCGCGCAGATCGTCGAGATCCCCGTGGTGATCGATGGCCGGGACATCCACACCGGCGATCTGGGGGAGTGCCGCATGCCCCACAAGCACGCGCACCTGCTGGGCACCTACCACAAGGCCGGCGCCGGGGAAGTGAAGGCCGCCGCCGCCGCCGCCCGCAAGGCGAAGAAGGGCTGGGCCGCCATGCCCTGGCAGGCCCGCGCCGCCATCTTCCTCAAGGCCGCCGAGCTGCTGGCCGGCCCCTGGCGCAGCGCCGTCAACGCCGCCACCATGCTCGGCCAGTCCAAGACCTGCTTCCAGGCCGAGATCGACGCCGCCTGCGAGCTGATCGACTTCTGGCGCTTCAACGTGTCCTTCGCCTACGACATCATGGGCGAACAGCCGGAGTCGGCGCCCGGCGTGTGGAACATGCTGGAGCAGAGGCCGCTGGACGGGTTCGTCTTCGCCGTGACCCCGTTCAACTTCACGAGCATCGCCGGCAACCTGCCCACCGCGCCCGCCCTGATGGGCAACACCGTACTGTGGAAGCCGGCCTCGAGCGCCGTCTATTCCGCTTACCTGCTGATGCAGCTGCTCGAGGAAGCCGGCCTGCCCGACGGCGTCATCAACATGATTCCCGGCAGCGGCGGTCAGGTGGGCGACCCGGTCCTGGCGCACCCGGAGCTGGCCGGCGTCCACTTCACCGGCAGCACCGCGGTCTTCAACGGCATGTGGGAAACCATCGGCAGGAACATCGGCACCTACGGCTGCTATCCGCGCATCGTCGGCGAGACCGGCGGCAAGGACTTCGTGTTCGCGCACGCGTCGGCCGACCCGCAGGCCCTGGTGACCGCCCTGGTGCGCGGCGCCTTCGAGTACCAGGGGCAGAAGTGCTCCGCGGCGAGCCGCGCCTACATCCCCAATGAGCTGTGGAAGACGATCCGGCCCCGGTTGCTCGACGAGATCAAGAGCATCAAGATGGGCGACGTCACGGACTTCAGCAATTTCATGGCCGCGGTGATCGACCGCGCCGCCTTCGAGAACATCAAGGGCTACATCGACACCGCCCGCAAGCGCAACAGCGGCGCCAAGATCATCGCCGGCGGCGGCTGCGAAGACGCGCTGGGCTACTTCATCGAACCCACGGTCATCATGGCCGACCGGCCGGACTTCGTGACCATGCGCGAGGAGCTCTTCGGTCCCGTGCTGACCGTCTACGTCTACGACGAGCAGGACTGGCTCAAGACGCTGCGCCTCTGCGACAGGGGCTCGGCCTACGCCCTGACCGGGGCCGTCTTCGCCCGGGACCGTGCAGCCATCGAACAGGCCCGCGCCGAGCTCGAGGGCGCCGCCGGCAACTTCTACGTCAACGACAAGCCCACGGGCGCCGTGGTCGGTCAGCAGCCCTTCGGCGGCTCGCGCGCCTCGGGCACCAACGACAAGGCCGGCTCCTACCTGAATCTCACCCGCTGGGTCAGCCCGCGGACGATCAAGGAGACCTTCGATCCGCCCCGGGACTACCGTTACCCCTTCATGGCGAAGAAGTAACCGTCGGCGGGCGAGCGAGTGCGAAAAGGGGCGGTCCGTGCGGACCGCCCCTTGGTTTCACCTGCCTGGTGCCGGAGGTGGGACTTGAACCCACACGACCCGAAGGTCACCGGATTTTGAGTCCGACGCGTCTACCAGTTCCACCACTCCGGCACCGGGCGGCCATGATAAGTCGCAGGGCCGACGGCGTCAAGGCGGCCGCCAGCCGAAACCCATTTGACAGTCCGCAGCGGTTGACCCATATTATGGCCTCTTCGGTGGGGCCATAGCTCAGCTGGGAGAGCGCATGACTGGCAGTCATGAGGTCAGGGGTTCGATCCCCCTTGGCTCCACCAGAAATCAGCATCAAGAAGGGGAGTTGGTGATATTGCCAACTCCCCTCGCGTTTCGGTGTCGGATCTGATGCCTGGCTGCTTGACTACCACTCTATCTGAACGCCTGCTTCGTCGCGCTCCAGCTCATGACGTCGTTGCCCACGAATTCGTGGCACGTGGAGCAGGTAAAGCCGTTCCCGTCGGACGGCGCGTTGACGCGGTGGAAGTTCCACAGGGGGTCGGGGATGTGGCATGCTGCGCAGGCGGAGGTCCGGGGGTTGTCGCCGATCGATACGTGGCATTCGGAGCAATCGGCGAACGACGTATGGAAGTTGTGCAGTTGAGCGCCAGGTCCGCCCTCGAAAGCCGGATGGCACTGGTTGCAGTTGTTGGAGCCGCTGTAACGGGAGTAGGCGGAGGCCTGGGCCGCCCAGATCAGCGCCACGGCCGCCAGCGCCAGCATCGTCAGGATCGTTGTCCGTCTGTTCATGGTGGATCTCCTTCGCCGCACGAGGTGTCGCCGGCGCGCACCTCAAATGGCGACGCCGGAGCATGGAATACCTACCAATTAACTATAGAATAGCAGACGAGGCAACAAATGCTTTAACTATTTGAGATACTGAAGGATACGATGCCCCCTCATCGGGAAGCGCGGCGCACCTCCGTGGCGCGCAGGATGAAATCGTTGCCGGCGGAGACGCCGCCCTCGGGAGGTACGGCGGCGGCCACGGGCGGCGGCAGGCGCAGGTTCTTGCGCGCGATCGTCTCCGGGATGACGTGGATCTCGTACCACCCCGGGGGGATCTCCTGGAAGAGGTAGTAGCCGTCGAACTCGCTGACAGTCTTGCGCACCGAGCGTTGCGCCAGGTCGACGAGTTCCAGGCCGATGTTGCGCAGGGGTATGTCCCCGCCCGGGGTGCGGGCGTAGACGGTGCCCTCGATGTCGCCGGAATATGTGACCGGAAACTCCAGCACGACGTGGCCGCCCGGATGCCCTGTGGCGCGCACCCCCTCGCCCGAGGGCAGCAGGAAGGGATCCTGCAGGGACGTCAGGTCCAGCGAGAGATCACGCTCGCGATGCGCGGGCAGGCCGGCAAGATAGGCGATGCCGTTCGAGCCCGTGACCGCCTCGTTCCAGGCGCCGGCGCCGGTGATGCGGACCTCGGGCAGGGGGGCGTCCTGGTCGTCGTACAGGCCGTTGGCGTTGCGATCCAGGAAGACGCGGGCCGAGGCGCCGTAACCCTCGGACATGCGTTGCCGCTGCACGTGCATGCGCATGGTCTCTGGCACCTTCGTCACCGACGTCGAGATGGCGAGGCTCAGGTAGGGCTTCTGCTCGCCCGCGGCGTTGGCGCTGAAGGCGACGCTGAAGGTGTCCATCAACAGCCCGAGCGAGCCGCCGAGGGTGGTGGGGATGGCGCCGTCGAAACGGTGCGTGGCGTGTGCGCCCAGCCGCAACCTGCCCAGGGGATTCCAGTAGGCGCTGCCGGAGACCGATTTGAGTGACGTGGTGGGCCGCAGACGGCTGCTCAACGATCCCCGCAGCAGCAGTGGACCCCAGATGCCCCGCGCGAGTTGATCCAGGAAGATCTGGTCGTAGTCCCCTAGCGAAGACCGGCTGTTGCGATACTCGAGCTTGGTGCTCATCTGCAGGCCGCGCCACAGGGTGGCCGCCCGCAGTTGCATCTGGTCCTGGCGGGTGATGCCCCGGCCGGTGTATCCGGTCGTCTGTACCTGCAGATCGTAGGCGAGATTGCGGTTGCCCCAGGTGGTGGATCCGCCGAGGCGGACGCGGGTCTCGTCGGTTCGTTGCTGGGTGACGGGATTGGCGTCGCTCACGAAATCCCGGTAGAGGAACTGCTCGGCCGTCAGCGAGCGGGCGAACAGCCGTCCCCGCAGGGAGAAGCTGCCCGCGCTGCCGCCGTCGAGGGCGTTCACGCCGACGGCCTGCAGGTAGTAACCCGCCAGACAGCCGCTGGCGTTCAGACTCAGGTAGTCGTGTTCCACGCCCTCCAGCGGCTGGCGCGTCCAGCCGCCCTGCAGCGACAGCGGTTTGCCGAGCCCGTACCCCGCCTCGAGATGCCCGGTCCAGCGCCCCCGGTCGGGCGTGTCGTCCAGGAGATCGTCGCCCGTGACGAGGAAGCGCTCGTCCTGGACGCCGAACAGACGGTACTCTAGCCGACCCGGGGCGATCATGCTCGCGCCGACGTTCATGTCGCGCGTGTATTCGCGCATTTGGCCCTGGGGACCGTAGAGGACGGTCCTGAACGTGTTCAGGCCGAAGACCAGCGGTACCTCGGTGAACAGGTAGCGGCCCGTCTCGTCGATCGTGCCGAAGTCCAGCAGCGTGTTGTTGCCGTAGAGCTCGGCCTCCCAGCCGGGCGGCCCGTCGCCGCTGATCTCCGTGCTGTCGAAGCGGTCGGGCCGGCGCAGGGGACGGTTGGACAGCAGCAGGCCCCGTCCCAGCTTGCCCCGCAGGACCAGCGGCGTGCTGGGCGCGTAGAGGTCGCCGAAGGAGAATTCGGTGGCCTGCAGCGGCCCCAGCAGCGCGCCGTAGGCGTCGGTGCGGCCGGCGCGGAGCCGCGTCGCGTTGATGACCTTGGCCCCCTCGGTGTGCGTCACGAACACGTCTGTCGCGAGGGTCCCGACGTCGCCGCTGCTCTGGATCGAGAAGCGCGGCGTCATGTCCGGCTCGCGCCCGCGGTACTCGAAGTTGGCGTCCACGAGCGGCCACGTGAACAGGCGATACTCCGCCACCTGCAGCGGCAGACGTTCCGCAAGCGCGCCCCGGTCCAGGTGGCGCGTGCGGATGGCCTCGCGCTTGAGGCGGCTCTGCAGGGGGAGCGTCTCGCGGGGCGTGAGCTTGGCCAGGAGCTGTCCCACCTTCACCTCGATCGTGAAGGGGAACCAGGCCGAGAGCTGGGCGGTGTCGATGTAGATGTCGTCGTTGTCCGAGGCCGCCACGCCCGGCGGGCAGGCGTGCGTCTGGCCGTCGCTGACAACCACACGCGAGGCGAGATCGAGGGAGAAGCGGC
This sequence comes from bacterium, assembly GCA_018814885.1. Lineage (NCBI taxonomy): Bacteria > bacterium. The sequence continues at coordinate 18,111 of JAHIYU010000199.1, forward strand.
GCGACTCGCTGATGAACCAGCCTGCGGCCCGCCCCTGTGCGGGGGAGACCTCGATGGCGAACTCCAGGACATCCGTCAAGGCGCCCAGGGGCATCAGGACGCCCCCGGGATGCTGGAAGGCGATCATGCCCGGACTGACGACCGCGCTGCCGATCCGCAGCTCGAGGATAATGAGGTTCTCGTCGCCGAGATAGTCGGCCGCGTTCGTGGACTGGGCGTCTGAGGCTCCGGCCAGACAGAGCAGTGTGCACAGCAGAGTGGTCAACAGCCACATCATGTTGCGCAGAGAACCCGTCCAGTACCGCAGGTGCTCCATCAGCGGAAGATCCTCTCGGCGACCAGGTCCACCGTGGTGTCGCTCCACAGGTCGCCCCGTCCCAGGGCGCTCTCCTCGAAGCGTACGTACAGGCGGCCATCGGACAGGGCTTCCAGGCCAGGCACGTTCAGCGGCAAACGGATGTGGCGCCGGGGCGTGGGGTGGTAGACGGCGATGCCCACGGCCCTGGCGATGGTCTTGGCGCGGCCGCGGCCGTCGATCCAGTCGACGGTGATGTCGCCGTAGACCGAGCGCTCGCCCTCGCGTGCCAGCACGAGTTCGAGCTGGGGCCGACCGTCCTTGGTCAGGGCGGTGTCCAGGGCGGCCGACGTGAAACTGATGGCGGCGTCGGGGTTGTCGCGCCGGATGATCACGGGGATGCTGGTCTCGATGATGGCCTGGGCGACGGTGTGACCGTCCTGCTGGGCCAGCTCTTCCGGTGTCGGCGCGTTTGGTACCGACTGGAACACCAGGTGGGTGCGGTATTCCCCGTGTTCGAGCCGTCCTTCGCTGGGATTGCGGAGCATGACGCGCACGGTCTGGCTCGCGCCCGGGCCCAGCACGACGCGTCTGGGCGAGAAGCGCAGCAGGTCGCTGGCGAAGCGCTCGCCGGGCAGCGCCTCGGCGGCATCGACGATCTGACCCGTCTCCAGCATCCGCTTGTCGCGCACCAGGATGCGGTAGGTGGCCTCGGCATCGCTCTTGTTGGTCAGGTACACGGTGGCCACGCGCGAACGTCCGTCGAAGACGAGCCTGATGGGAGCGATGGACAGGCCGTTGGCCAAAGTGTCCAGAACGCCGCCACACAGGACGATTGCCGACCACAGCAGGAGCAGTGTCGAACGCCGCAACCACGACCAAACCATAAGCCATCCTCCTTGCAGGCAAATATCGGGGCGCATTCCCGTCGATCGACGAGCCGCATGGGCCTCCAGGCGAAGTACAACGCAACGCCCATGCCATCCCCCGGCGAACGGAAGATCAACGATGGCCGCTAGTTGTAGTCGATGGTGATGACGTAGGAGAGGAGCTGGTCGAGGCCCGGCGCAGCTACGCCGGAATCGATGGTGAGCGTCGCGCCCAGGCGGAGATCAAGCTCGCCGCCGCCGTTAAGGGCCACGCTGAGCAAGGGGGGAACACCTTCGCTGGTGGTGAACGTGTCGATGGTCAGCCCGGCGGCGGTCGAACCGACGATCGACAGGCTGAAGGCGGCGAAGGGGTCGCCGCTGATGGTGTACTGACCGGTGAAGACGGCCCCGCCGACGTGGATGCCGGCCGGGTCGGCGGTGATGGCGTCGGCCAAGCCGAGCACGACCACGCCATCGTCGTCGATGATGGCGCCGAAGTCCAGCGCCACCGTCTCGATGATGCTCAGATCCACGCCGCTGGCCGGTCCGCCTTGTATCAGAGCGATGATAACCGAGCCCAAGGCGATCCACACTCGTAAAGGGCGAACCGCTTGTCTTACAAGCTGATCCATCGATGGGTCTCCCCAGTTCATACTGCTGTCTCGAACGGGGTGCGGCAAGGGGCGTGCCAGACGACACGTATGTGGTGCGCATGAAAAAGGGGAGGCCCGAAGGCCTCCCCGCCAGTCCCGGGTGGAGACTAGTTGTAGGTGACGGTGATGGTGAAGTTCAGGGGCTGGTTGGCGCCGGGAGCGGCGACACCGCTCTGGACCTGGAGGTCCGCGCCGAGGGCCATGGCCAGGTTGCCCACGCCGTCGATCAGGACGCCGACCAGCGGAAACACACCGCCGCCAGCGTCCGTGGTGAAGTTCGACAGCAGCAGACCGTTGGCGTTCTGAGCCGAGATACTCACATCGATGGCCGTGCTCGGCTGGCCGTTGATCGTGTACAGACCGCTGGCGACCGTGCCGCCCTGGTGGATCCCGTTCGGGTCGGAGGCGATGGTGTCGGTGACGTCCAGGGTCACGGTACCGTCGGCATCGATCACGGCACCGAAGTCCATCTCGACAGTCTCGGCCACGGTCAGTGCGACGAAGACGTCGACCCGGCCGTCCTGGGGCGAATCCAGGGCCATGACCTGAGTGAAGGGGAAGGCGACCAGCAGAGCCGCCAAGGTCAGGATGAGATGTTTCCGCATGATACAACTCCTTGTGAAACGGTGGTCTCCTTACCCGGAAAAACTGTCGAGACGGTGATGTGCCTTGGCTCCGGATGTCTCGCTCGAGGTTGTCATCGACCGTGCGGCCCCCCGCTTTACAGTTTTTTGGGTGCAATTTGCCTTCGCATGAGCCAAACTGGTGATGTGTCCGATCTGCCGTCCATGCAGCGGAGCGCCTTCCACCGGAGGAGTTCGCAACATGTTCCGCAAATCTAGCCTGGTGCTCTTTTGCGCAGTTCTGGCGTCTACGCCGGCCATGGGCGCCGATTTCCTCTTCGCCGCCCGGGTCTCGATGTTGCCGTCGCTATCCGTTTCCGCAGCTCCCGCCGGGGATCCGGCATCCGCACAAGCGACTCTGGCGATGTCCGGTACGCAAGATCGGTGCCTGGATGTGCGGTGGCTTGACGGAGCCGGGACTGCCATCGACCCGACGGCCTCGCCGGACGACGCTCCGACATCGTCACCGTTCCGCCTCGACGGCCGGGGACGAGCAACCGTCTCGATGCTTACCCACCGCGCACCGGCCGGCACGACGGTGCAGATCACCCTGAACTGAGCGAGGCGCCGCTTTGGCTCGATCGGTCATCCTCTTCGAGGATCACACAGCCCAACAGTTCCGTCCCTTGTCCTGGAGCCTGCCCGTCTACGAGATCCCCTGCGGTCTCTTCAATCTGCGCGAACGTGTGCAGCATCTGGCCACCGCCGACCGGGATCCGTTCAGGATCGCCTTGCTGCCGCGCGGACTGCTCACCGACCTGCAGCGTGAATTCGCGCCGCCCGGCATCCAGGTGGGTCTCCGCGCCTGTCTGGACGCCGCGGCCTCGGACGTCCTCTTCCTTGCCGCGCGGGTGTCGCCCCGGTGGTCCGATCTGCAGGACCTGCTGCACGACCTCCCCCTCGACGCATCGCGGGAGGACGCGCACGGGCTGGTCGCCTGGCGCACCGGCGCCGCGAATGCCCGGACCGTGTTGGACTCCTGGCGGCGCTGGGACGAGGCGTGCGCGCGGGAAGACGTCTGGACGTCGCCCACAGCCGCGGCCCCCGTCTGGACTCCCGGATCCGGCGTACCGGGCGACACGTCCGCCGCCTTCGGCTATCTCTGGGATCTGGTGCACGGCATCGGCACGGCGATCCGCGACGACACGGAGGCGCTGATGAACAGCGCCGGGTTGACCCTGCCGTCCCGCAGCTTCTTCGGCGTCCGCCCCCTCGCGGACGAAACCGACCGGGGCGAGCGCGTCGTGCTTACGCATGCCGGGGCGTGCCCGCCGGCGGGCGTGACCGTCGCGGCGCCCGGCAATCTCTGGCTGGGCGAGGACATCCGCCTCGGCCCCGGCGTGGTGATCGACGCCACGGCCGGCCCCGTGGTCATCGACCGCAGCGTCCGGGTCCTGCCCCACGTCTACCTGGAGGGTCCGCTGTACCTGGGCAGCGACGTGCGCGTCAAGGCCGGCGCCACCCTCTACGGCGAGACCGCCGTGGGTGCGGGGTGTCGGGTGGCCGGCGAGATCGCAGAGTCCCAGCTGCTGCCCTACATGAACAAGCAGCACGCCGGTTTCCTGGGGCACAGTATCGTGGGGAGCTGGGTCAATCTCGGCGCCGACACGACCAACAGCGATCTGAAGAACAACTACGGCGAGATCAAGGTGAACTATGGTCACGGTCCGATCGAGACCGGATCGAGATTCGTGGGCCTGATGGTGGGTGAGCACGCCAAGAGCGCCATCGGCACCACCTTCAACACGGGTACGACGGTGGGTTTCTCCAGCAACGTCTTCGCGGCCGGGTTCCCCCGCACGTACCTGGCGAATTTCACCTGGGGGGACGGTCGTGGCCGGCGCGTCTACGAGGTCGAGCGGGCCCTGGAAGTGGCGCGCATCGTGATGTCCCGCCGCGGCTGCCGTTTCACCGAGGCACAGGCCGCGCTCTTCCTCTCACTCGCCGGAGGGGCCGCCCCGGCGCCGGGCGCGTGATCCGCCGCGGGCCCATGGCGGAGCGAAGGATCGGCAGGACGGCCCGATTGCAACGCGACCATGTCAACTTGCAATGCCGGACGGGCGCGACACGACCGTCCCGGTGTTGAGTATTCAGTTCAATATAATCACCTATCCTTATCCCTGATAACACGATAACCAGCGCTCATTCTCATAGGCGTGCGGCGCCCAGGCCCTGGCACCCGTCTTGATGGGATACCAGCAGATAATGTTTCCTGCGCTGCTGGCGCCTTGCCGATCGACCTACTACGCTCTCCGTGTTGTAGATCCCAGGTGGAAGCGGCACGCGGCAAACGCGGGAAACATTTCCTCTTTCCTGCTCCGACCTCTTTCCCCGGCCCGGCACAGCTTTTCCGCATCGTCTTTGACCGCAGTCGTTTGCATAAAAAAGACTTGTCAGGCCCCGTTCCCTATGCTAGATCTTAAAGGGTTGTATCGCATTAAGTTGCCAAATATGCGCTAGATAGGGGTGTGACGATGACCAAGGCCGAGCTGGTCGAGATGATCGCCGGAAGGACCGGAGTCAGCAAGAAGGACACGGGGATCGTCGTGAACCTGATCCTCGAGAACATCGGACAGGCGCTCGAGGCTGGTGACAAGGTCGAGTTGCGAGGCTTCGGCAGTTTCAAGGTCAAGAACCGCCGCGCCCGCCTGGCCAGGAATCCCCGTACGGGTGAGGCGGTGCAGGTCCCGTCGAAGCAGGTGCCTTATTTCAAGGCTTCGAACGAGCTTAAATCGAAGCTCAACGTGACATCGGCAGACGTGGAAGCGACCACCGGCATTTGATTGTCGCCCCACTCTCTGTTATATTGCCGTCTCGCCAGTATCGCGGATATATCGGCAGGCCAGGCGGCCTCCGTACCGCCTGGATGTCTGCGCATAACCATCGGCGGCGTCAACGGCACGAGCGGAAAGGCGATGAGAGATGCCAAATGGACGGAAGCGCAAGCGCAAGAAGATTGCGACGCACAAGCGCAAGAAGCGCCTGCGCAAGAACAGGCACAAGAAGAAGTGATGCCTGAACCGGCACTTCACGGAGTGCCGGTTTTTCATGTCCGCCTGCGCACTGGGGCTGGCATGGACCGTGCACCAGCAGATCGTTCCCGCCGCCCAAGGGCGCCGGACAACCCCGGGGGAAAGGAGTCCAGATGAACGATGCGACGCACGAGAGGCGCAAGGGCCAGCGAGTAGAGGCCAACCTCAAGCTGGAGGTCAGCATTCCCCGGCCTGACGGCAGCCAGGCGCCCGTGTCCATGGAGACCCTGAACATCAGTTCATCGGGCATCTACTTCAGGTCCGACCATTTCATCGAGCCCATGACCAAGCTGGACATGGTTCTCGAACTCCCCACCCACAAGGACGAAAAGGGCCGCACGGACCAGATCGCGACCGCCCGCTGCGAAGGCATCGTCGTGCGTGTGCTGCCGGAGACCGATCGACCCGATGTCGCCCACTACGAGGTGGCCGTCTTCTTCACGCAGATCAACGAAGAGGGCTTGAGCCACCTGTCGGATCATATCAACATGCTGCTGGCCGTCGGTTAGCCGGCAATCGAATCCCCGGACCGTTTGACGCGGCCTCACTCGGCCGCGTCAGCCGACAGGCTGCGGTCGATACCTGGACAGTGTTGCCAACGTTTCTTCCAATCCCCGTAGATCCCCCGTCCCGCTGCGCGATCGCCGATCCCGGCTTCCCGAACCAGGCATTGCGTGGGCCGACACGGCCGGCATGCAACGCGGCGTATTCGCGCGCTCCGTCCTCCGACGGTGGCTGCCGGCGCCGGGTATGGCATGTCGCTTGCGGATGGGTTCGGCGCGACGAAGTACCCAGACCGTGAGGAGTCCTCGTGCTCAAGGGGCTGCGGGCGGCAGAGACCGCCATGAACATCCAGTTGACCAAGACCAACGTCTTGGCCAACAACCTGGCCAATGTCGATACGGCCGGGTTCAAACAGGTGCTGACCCAGGTCACCGAAAAGGGCGCTGCCGGGGCCGGGTCGCCGACGCGCTCCTTCGCCGCGCGCGGCATCATCGATCAGATCCTGGATCTGCGCTCTCCCCTCGACATGACCCAGGGCACGCTGCGCGAGACGGGGCGGCCCCTGGACGTGGCCCTGCGGGGCGCGGGCCTCTTCAAGGTCAGCAAGGACGGCCGCGAGTACTACACGCGCAACGGCTCCTTTTCCCTGAACGCGCAGCGGCGCTTGACTACGTCGGACGGCGCGGAAGTGCTCGGCGCCGGGGGGCCGCTCGAGATCCCCGAGGGTGAAGTGCTCGTGCGCAGGGACGGCCTGGTGCTCGTGGACGGCGCGGAAACCGACCGGCTGGCCGTCGTCGACTTCGCGGACAGCGGCCTGTTGCGGCACGTGGGCGGTTCGTTGTTCGCCGCGCCGCCGGACATGCCGGCGCGGGCGCTCGCCGCGGACGCGGTGGAAGTCGTGCAGGGCGCGATCGAGGGCAGCAACGCCAACGCGATCGACACCATGATCGGCATGATCGCCGCGCAACGCGCCTTTGAGCTCGAAGCCAAGGTCCTGCAGGCCGCCGACCGCACCCTGGACAAGGCCGTCAATGAACTCAGCCGCAAGGCATAGAAGGAAGGGTGGGCACGTATGTTGAGAGCCATGACCAGCGCGGCGTCGGGCATGAAGGCGCAACAGACCAACATCGACGCCATCGCCAACAACCTGGCCAACGTCAACACCGTGGGCTACAAGCGCAGCCATGCCGAATTCCAGGACCTGCTCTACGAATCCGTGGTGCCGGCGGGACGCGGCTCGGGTGAATCGGAACCGACGCGCGTGGAAGTGGGCCACGGCGTGAAGCTCGTGGCGACCAACAAGATCTTCACCCAGGGATTGATCTCCCAGACCCAGAACCCGCTCGACCTGATGATCGAGGGCGACGGCTTCTTCCAGGTGCGGCTGCCCGACGGCTCCATCGGCTACTCGCGCGACGGCTCCTTCAAGCTGGACGCGGACCGCAACGTCGTGACCTCGACCGGCTACCGGCTGGAACCGGCCGTCCAGGTGCCGCTGGACGCCACGGACATCTACGTGGCGCGCGACGGCACCGTGTCGGTGCTGCTGGCCGGTGACACCTCGACGGTGCAGGACCTGGCGCAAATCGAACTGGCCAAGTTCGCCAACGCCGCGGGCTTGTCCAGCCGAGGCGGCAACATCTACCAGGAGTCGCCCAACAGCGGCAAGGCACTGGTAAGCCGCGCCGGCAGCGATGGTCTGGGCGAGATCGCCTCCGGATTCCTGGAGATGAGCAACGTGGAAACGGTCGAGGAACTGGTCAAGATGATCACCGCACAGAGGGCTTACGAGCTGAACGCGCGCACCATCTCGATGGCCGACGAGATGATGCAGACGGTCAACCAGATGAAGAGGTAGGCAGTGTTGCGCCTGTTCATATTTCTCTTTTCAGCGAGCCTGCTGACAGCCCAGACCGCGCAGGCGTGGGTGCTGGAACTGGCGCCGCACGTGACGCTGGACCGGCCCGTCGTCCGCCTGGCGGACGTGCTGGCCGCGGAGGCGCCGACGACCGCCGGCGCCCTGGTGCTGCGCACCGGCGGCAAACCGGGCGAGGTCGTCGAGATCAGCCGCGCCGCGATACTGCGCAGGTTGGTGTCGGAACGCCTGGCCGGGGACGTCGTCTGCCGGGGACCGGAGAGCTGCAGGATCACCTTCGCCGGCCGGCAGATCGCAGTCGCAGAACTGGAGAAGTGCCTGCTGGCCGAGCTCGGCAACTGGCTCCCGAGCGATCCCGACCGCGCCCCGGCCGGCTGGGTCGAGGTGAACAGCGAGTTGCCGGGTGCCACGATGGACGGCGATTGGCGGCTGGAGCTCGTCGAGCCGGCCCGCCTGGACCCCGGCCGCAACCTGGTCCGTTGCCGCATCGTCGGCGGCGGCCGGGTGATCCGTTTCACGGCCACCGTGACCTGTCATATCTACGGCGAGGTGGCGCGGGTGCTGACCAACGTGAACGAGGACGATCCCCTCGCCGAGGGGCTGTTCGTCTGGGAGTGGCGGGATCTCACGCAGGTGGCGCCAGGCCGGGTCGTGGGACGCGGCGCCGTCGCCGGCATGTCGGCTCGCGGTCACCTCGCCGCCGGCGAGCCCCTGCGCCTGGCGGACATCCACTCCGAGCCGCTGGTCCGGCAGGGGGAGACCGTGGAACTGTGCCTGGACCGCGGCGGTGTCGCCGTGACCTTGCGCGGGACGGCGCGCGAGGACGGCGTCCAGGGAGCAATGGTCTACGTACGCAACGAATTGGACGGCCGGCTGATACGCGCCCGGGTCACCGGGCAGGGCCGGGTGTCCTGGAGCAGGTGAGTGTCATGCGCATGAGCAAGTACGGGTGGTTGATCGCGCTGGCCGCGCTGGCGCTGGCCGCGCTTTGCGCAGCCGGTGAGCCCTTGATCGACCTGGAGAGCGGCGGTTCCCTGGTCTCGAACTACAAGGCCCATCGCGTCGGCGACATCATCACGATCCTGATCGTCGAGGAGTCCACGGCCAACGCCACGGCCAAGACCGACGCCAACAACAAGTCCGAGGTGAAAGGCGGTCCGGGGCTCGGCTTCCTGGACGTCCTCACCAACTGGGGCATCAACTCGGAGAACAAGTACACAGGGGACGGCCGCACCCAGCGCACCGGCAACCTGAACGCCGAGATCACCGCGCGGGTCGTCGAGGTCATGCACAACGGCGATTACCGCCTGGCCGGCACGCGCATGGTCGACATCAACGGCGAGCGCCAGCTGATCGAGATCAGCGGCATCTGCCGTGGCCGCGACATCCGCCCCGACAACACCATCTATTCGACCTACATCGCCGACGCCCGCATCGCCTACAACGGCACGGGCGTGGTGAACGCCGCCAGCGAACCTGGCGTGATCACGAAGCTGGTCAACTGGCTGTTCTAGGAGTACGGGCATGAGGCAGCTGGCAATTCGCACGACGGTAACGATACTCCTGCTGCTCCAGGCGGGCGTCGCCGCGGCCGGACAATCCTCCCGCATCAAGGATCTGGCCACCCTGGCCGGCGCCGAGCGCGAACCGCTGCTGGGCTACGGCCTGGTGGTGGGGCTGAACGGCACCGGCGACGGCCAGAGCGCGGCCTTCACCACCAACTCCCTCGTCGCCATGCTGGAGCGGCTGGACGTGACCGTCGATCCCTCTCTGATCAAGCTCAAGAACGTGGCGGCGGTGCTGTTGACGGCCAGCGCGGAGCCGGGCATGTCCCCGGGCGCGCGCATCGACGTGACGGTCTCGTCCCTGGGCGACGCCTCCAGCCTCGAAGGGGGCATGCTCATCATGAGCCCCCTGAAGGGGGCCGACGGGCGCGCCTATGCGATCGCCCAGGGTCCCGTATCGATCGGCGGCTTCAACGTCGCGGGCGGCGCCAACAATTCCTTCCGCAAGAACCACGCGACGGTGGGGCTGATACCCAACGGCGCCAAGATCGAGGTCCCCCTGCCCGGCGGCTTCTACAGCGACGGCCGGATGGCGTGGCTGCTCCACAACCCCGATTTCGCCACCGCGCAGCGGGTCTCTGACGCCATCAACCTCGTCTTCGGCGGCAGCACCGCACGCGCGGTCAGCTCCCAGCGCGTGGACGTGAACGTACCCGTCTCGTTCCACGAGCAGCCGGTAGACTTCATCGCCCGCATGGGAGAACTGGCGGCCGTCAGCGACCAGGCGGCGCGCGTCGTCATCAACGAGCGGACCGGCACGATCATCGTGGGCGAGGGCGTCGTCCTGAAGGAAGCGGCGGTGGCCCACGGCAATCTGAAGGTCGTGATCAAGACCAGCTACGACGTCTCGCAGCCGAACTCCTTCAACGAGAGCGGACGCACGGTGGTCACGCCCTCGGTCATCACGGATGTCCAGGAGAAGGAGGCGTCGGTGATCCACGTGCCGAGCACCGGCACCGTGGCGGACGTCGTGGCCGTGCTGAACGAGGTGGGGGCTAGCCCCCGCGACATCATCGCCATCCTGCAGGCCCTCAAGCAAGCGGGCGCCCTGCAGGCCGAACTGATCATCATGTAGGAGGCGCCGTGGAGCTGTCAGGTCAGATCCGCAACGAGCCGGCGCACCCCGCGGGCGCGCCGCGACAGCCGTCGGAAGGGGAGCTCAAGCTGCGGGCCGCGGCCGAGCAGTTCGAGTCCCTGTTCGTCCAGACGCTCATGAAGGCCATGCGACAGACGGTTCCGCAGTCCGAACTGACCAAGAGCGGCGAGATCGATACCTACCGCCAGATGCTCGACGAGGCCATGGCCGAGCGGATCGGCAGCGGCGGCGGCTTGGGCATCGCGGAGAAGATCACACGGCAGTACCTGCCCCATGTGAACGGGGAGGGGCCCCCGGACACCAGAGGCTCGCCGGGCATGGCGCCGCTGCCCGCCTCGCGGGGCGGCGCAGCGACGCCCGCGGAGATGAGGACCCTGACGCCGGGCGCCGCGCGCCGGCCGGCGACCGCGCTGAACAGGGCTCTCGCGGCCTACGCGGAAGCCGGTGGCGCGCGTCCGAGCTTCGGATCCAGGGCGGCCTACCTGGGCGGGGCCGCCGCGGATACGGTCCAGCGCTGGGGCGACCGGATCGAAACGTCGGCCCGGGCGAACGATCTGGCGCCCGAATTGCTGCTGGCGGTCATCGTCCAGGAGTCGGCCGGTCGCGCGGATGCGGTTTCCCCGCGGGGCGCCACCGGTCTGATGCAGCTGATGCCCGGGACCGCGCACGAGGTCGGCGTGGCCGATCCCCTGGATCCCGGCCAGAACATCGAGGGCGGCGCGCGTTACCTGGCGAAGCTGCGGGAGCGCTTCGCCGGCGACCTCGAACTCGTGCTGGCGGCTTACAACGCCGGTCCCGGCATCGTGACCCGAACCGGCAACGCCGTCCCGCCCTTCCCGGAGACGAGGGAATACGTCCGGAAGGTGAGCGCCCTGTACGGTGACCTGGACGGTTCGTCGACGCTCGGGTTCAGTCCCTGATCGACCGAGAGGTCTGCAAGGAGTCCGCATGATGAGCAACCGAAAGCCGCCGGGACTCGAGCCCGCTGAGGCGAGCTCCCTCCAGGCCCTGCTCGCCGAGGAGGAGGGGGCCTACCGCCGTCTGCTCAGGCTGGCGGTGCGCCAGAACCGCTATCTGCGCCAGCAGGACCTCGTTCGGCTCGAAGCGAACGCCGCGGAATGGCGCCGGTTCCTGCCGCGCGCAGAGACGGCGCGCGCGTCGCGCGAGAGCTACCTGGTCGGGCTCGGCGAGCGGCACGATATCGGCCGGAGCTGGCTGAGCATGAGTCGGCTGGCCCGGAACACCCGGGGCGATCACGGCCGCGATCTGCGCGACGGTCTGCGCGTCTGGGAGGAGACGACCGGCGAATTGATGCGCCAGAACTCGCTGAACGGCATGCTCGCGCGATTCTGCCTCGGTCTGGTGGACGAGGAGACGGCGATCCTGTGCCGCGGCATGACCGGCCGGGACGGTTGCTACGACGCGCGCGGAGGCGAACGGAAGGGCGCCTGCGCGGGTGTCATCATACGCAAGGCCTGATTGGAGATGTGATGGGTCTATCCAGCATTATGCACATCGGCCTGACCGGCATGTTCGCCGCGGGTGCGTCCATGCAGACGGCCAGCCACAACATCGCGAACGCCAGCACGCCTGGCTTCTCGCGCCAGCGTGCCATCACGGGCAGCGGGCGCGGCGTGAACATGGGATTCGGCGTGCTGGGCAGCGGCACGCAGGTGTTGGACATCCGCCGCCAGACTGACCAGTTCCTCGTCGGCAGGCTGAACGACCAGACGTCGCTGCTCACCCAGTACGAGACCGCGGACATGACCCTGGGCAGCGTGGAGGCGATCTTCGGTTCGGTGGGAAACAACCACCTCGGCGACGCCATCTCCGAGTTCTTCAACGCCTGGAGCAGCCTGGCCACGCCCCCGCACACGGACGCCCTCCGGCTGGACGTACTGGGCAGCGCGGAGCGCCTGGCCCTCGATCTGCAGGCCATGTCCGACGCGCTGGAGGACCTGGCGAACGATCTGGACGAGCAGATATCGGCGCGCGTGGGCGACCTGAACATGATGCTGTCGGCCGTGGCGGACCTGAACCGGCAGATCCTGCTCGGCGAGTCCGCGCAGACCTCGGCGAACGATCTGCGCGATCAGCGGGACATCGTCCTCGCCCAGATCGCGAGCCTGGCCCGCACTGACGTCATCGAGCGCGAGGACGGCACCGTGGACGTGATCATCTCCGGCCGGACGCTGCTCACGCGCGACCACGTCCAGCACCTCGATGTGACGCGCCAGGAAAGCACGGACGGCAGGCCGGGCGGCGCCCGGGTCACCGTGCACGGCGGTCGTTACGATCTGGAGCTGCCCCCGGGCGAACTGCTCGGGCTGCAGCGCGCTCGCGAGGAGCAGGTGGTGCACAACCGGGAGCAGCTGGACGAGCTGGCCCGCACCCTGATCGATCGGGTCAACGAGCTCCATGTCCAGGGGCGCAGCGACGGCGGACGGGGCATGGTCTTCTTCACCGGCGGATCCGCCGCCGACATCGCCATCAACACGGCCTTGACCGAGAACCCGGCGTACATCGCCACCTCGCGCTCGAATCTGCCCGGCGACTCGGACATCGCCGCGGAGATCGCCGCGCTGGGCCAATCCGGCACCGACGTCGCCGCTGGCCGGAGCATGACGGAGCTGTTCACCGCCCTGGTGGTCGGGATCGCCTCGGATAGCGCCGCCAGCCGCTACCGGGTCGACGGTCAGCAGCAGATGGTCAACACGCTGGCTTCGCGGCTGGAGAGCATACGCGGCGTCAGTCTGGACGAGGAAGCAGCGAACATCGCGCTTTACCAGAACGCCTACCAGGCGAACGCCAGGGTGATCGCCGCCGTCCAGGACATGTTCGAATCCGTCCTGACCATGGTCTGATCCGAGGAGAGCAGATGCTGACCAGAGTCACCCAGAACCAGATCGCCAGCCTGATCTACCAGCATACGCACTCCAACCTGGGGCGCATGAGCGAGTTGCAGGAGATGGCCTCGACGGGCCGGCGCGTGAACAGCTACGCGGACGATCCGCAGGCCGTCGGGCTCATGCAGCGCTACGAGCTCCTGATCGAGGAGAACAACCAGTATCTCTCGAACATCGACAGGGCCCGGACGATGGTCCTGCAGACCGACGTGGCCTTGCTCGACCTCGTGGAACTGGTCCGGGACGCGCGCCAGGTGGTGCAGCGCGAGTTGAACGCCTCGGCCTCGGATCTCACCAACAGGATCGGCGCCGCCGAGATCAACGCGATGATCGAGCACGCCCTGGCGATCATGAACCAGAGTCTCGAGGGCAACTCCGTCTTCGCGGGTTATCGCACCGATCTGCAGGCCTTCGTGGAGAGCGGCGACGAGATCATCTACCAGGGCGATCTGGGCGTGATGAACGCGCAGATCGGACCGAACACGAACATGGCGGTGAACATCCCGGGCAGCGAACTGATGGGCTCGAACGTCTCGAGCCTCTACGGATACGCCGATCTGGCCCCGCGCCTGACCCTCGCCGACGCGCTCTCCGGCATCGGCTACGGGGCTGGCTGGCAGCCGGGCATCATAAACTGGACGGACAGCGTCGGCGTGCCCCTGGAAGTGGATCTGTCCGGGGCGGGCACCGTCTCGGACGTGATCGACATCCTGAACGCGGCCGGTCTGAACGCCGCCATCTCGGCGGACGGCAGCGGCCTCACCGTGACCGATCCCGGCGGAGGCCCCCTGACGATATCCGACCCCGCGGGGGGAGACACCGCCCTCTCGCTGGGCCTTGTCGGCACATCGGCCGAAGGTTCGATCGTCGGCAGCGACATACGCGTCTCGCCGGACTGGACGGTCAACCTGACCGAGATCGAGAGCCTCGTCGGCAGCTTGCCGCTGGGTTCGCTCGAGCTGTCGATAGACGGCACGGCCATCTCCATCGATCTGTCCGGGGCGGTGACCCTCAACGATCTCAAGAACGACTTCGAGGCGGCGGTCGCGGCGGCCGGCCTGCCGCCCCTGACCATGGAATTGGGGGGGAACACGTTGCAGATTCTCTCCGACAACGCCGATGTCTTCGAGATCCGGCAGCTGCCCGGAGACGACACCGCGCGCGCGCTGGGCCTCGTCGGTACGGGTGCGCCGCACCGTCTGTTCGACGTCCTGCAGAACCTGGGCGACGCGCTGCAGGCCACGGACGAGACCGGCATGCGTCGGGCGGCAGCCGAGCTCCTGGCCATCGAGGACCACCTGCTCGAGTTGGAAATGACGATCGGCGCGCGGGAGAACCTGCTGGACTGGATGGAAGGCCTGAATACCGATCGCGATTACAACCTGAACCGCAATCTGTCGGACGTGCGCGACGCCGATCTCTTCCAGGTGACATCGGACCTGAAGCAGGCCGAGGTCACGTATCAGGCGAGTTTGCTGGTTTCCAGCGAGATGCTGAAGATGACTCTCTTCGATTACCTCTGATGTCGGGACATCGTCCGAAAAGGAGTGGACATGCAGCAACCTTACGTTGAAAACCGGGTGCCGGGCGAAAGCGAGGTCTTGACCTTTCCGTCCGGGCTGGTGGGGCTACCGGAGATGCGGCGCTGGATTCTCGTTGACATGGAGCCGCCATTGCCCATGAAATGGCTGAAATCCCTGGATCGGGAAGGATTCAGGGTGCCGGTCACCGACCCCGGCTTCTTTACCGAGCAATACAGTTTCGAGATCGACGATGCCTCCCAGAAGGTGGTGCAGGCAGAGGGGATCGACGACGTCGTGGTGATGATCATCTCCACCGTGCATGCGGGCGGCAGCCGCGTGACGGGCAACCTGTCGGCCCCACTGGTGGTCAACGTGACCAATCGGATCGGTGTCCAGTGCGTACTGGAAATCGGTAACTACAGTCTACGCCAGGAGATACACAGCCAGCGCTTCGGGGATGCGTGCCTGGCCTACGCCGCCGGGCATCCGGAAAACGTGGTTGGAACAGCGGTAGACAAGGTGATGCAGGCCAGCTATGATCAAGCACGTGCGGCGGATCCGCGCGAGCGGGAGCTGGATGAAGAACTGATCGACGCCCGCTAGGGCTGGCGATGGTTTCCGTACGCCACGACCGGGCACCGCGGCGGACCGTGGAGACATGGAGGTCCCGTGCTAATCCTGAGCCGGAAGCGAAACGAAAGGATCATGATCGGGGACGACATCTCGATCATGATCGTCGATATTCGGGGTGATCAGGTTCAGATCGGCATCGACGCCCCCCGGGCCATACCCGTCCACCGCCACGAGATATACGAGGAGATCAAGAACATCACCATGAGAGCCGCCGACTCGGAACAGCCGGACCCCTCGAAATTCGCGCCGAAGGAAGAGAAGGACAAGAAGGACAAGAAAGAAGAGGACAAGGAGAAGGAATAGGCCCAACCGCCATCAGACGCGCCTGTTGAGGCATATTGGTGAGTTCCCGCCATGGTTTTGGCGGGTTTTTTCTTTCAGGCCACCGATTTGACGGCCGAGGCGTTTCATGGCGCCCGCCAGCCGCGCCTCCAGCGCGTCGTCCTGCGCCCGGACGCTCGTCAGCGCCTCACGCAGGTCGTCGGGCATGACCGCCTCGTCGCCGGACCCGTACCTCACCGCCAGGGTTGCGAGCAGATCCCCTCGCTCGGCCAGCAAGTCGGCGCAGAGATCCAGGGCGTCCCGGTCCAGGGCGTCCGACATCCCGCGCGTGAGCCGCATCAATTCAGCGATGTCATGTTCCATTTCAGACCGCCACGCACAGGTCGCGGGATTCGTCCGACGCCGGGGCCGCCGCACTCCCGCTGGGCACGGCCGCAGCCGGTGTGCGTGCAGGTTCGGGGCCAGTTTCTGCACCGCTAGTGCGTGCGGATCTCCGGGCGCTCTCGGCCGTGCCCGGCTGGATGGATTGCCAGGCCTGCATCAGGGGTGCGAGCACCCGCAGGACATCGTCGATGTGCTTGACGTCGCCGCCGATCTGCGCGTTTATCAATTCGTTGAAGATGTAGGTGTAAATTGATGACAGATTGGCGGCTATCTCTGCGTTTCTCTCGTGATCGAGGCTGTGGTTGAGTTCCGTGACGATGGCCTGGGCCTTCTGGAGGTGCGTGGCCTTGCCGGCGATGTCTCCTCCGGCCAGGTCGGCCCTGGCGCCCTGCAGATGCCGGACGACGCCCTCGTAGAGCATCACGATCATTCTTTCCGGGCCCATGGTGCGGATCATGGTCTCCTGGTACTTGCGGATCCCGTCGTTGTACATCTGGCACTCCCGGGCTTGGCGAAGCCTCTAGCCGGACAGGAAGCCGCTCTGCGCCTGCATGGCGGCGATCAGCTGCTCCATGGCCGTGAACTTCCTGTTCAGGGTCGTCTCGTAGCTCTCGATGCTGCGTTCGTATCTCGCGATCCGGTCGTCGATGTGTTCGATGCGGTCCTCGAGGGAGTCGCTGCGCAGCTTGAAGATCCCGTCCACCGAGTCGGTCATGTCGTCGAGCGACAGGCCCAGCAGATACACGATACCGGAGTGGGTGTCGGTGCCGACGAAGAGATCGCGCACGCCGGTGTAGTCCTCGGCCACCTGAGCCTGGAAGGCGGAGGTGTCGAAGCTGAGGATGCCGTCCTTCTCCTGGCGGATGCCGATCTGGTACAGCGTGGTGATATCCCCGGAACCCAGGCTGGACGTGAGCGCCATGCGCACGCGGGAAGAGATGTTGCGGACGAGGGAATCCCCCTGCAGCACCTTGCCGTCTGCCGACTGTTCGTTCATGTAGTTGAACAGCGCGTTGTACGCGTCGACGAAGGTCTGCACCTTTCCCTGCAGGGCCTCGCCGTCGACGCCGATCTCCAGGTTGACGGTGACGCCCGCGTCCGCCTGCTCCAGGTTCAGCGTCACGCCCTGGATGGCGTTGGACACCTCGTTGGTCTGGGAGTACACGGTCAGGGTGTCGATGACGAACTGGGCGTTGGCGGCCGCCTGGGTCGTGGTGAAGACGGGGGCGGTGCCGCCGCTCAGGCCGCTGGCGTCGACGGTGAAGGCGGATTCGGTGCCTGTCTCCTCGGCGGAGATCACCAGATGGAAGCCGCCGGTCTCGGACCCGTCGAACAGCACGGTCGCGGTGACGCCGGCGCTGGAACCGTTGATGGCCGTGGCCAGGTCGCCCAGGCCGCTCGCGCCCTCGACCATGGTGATGTCGGTGGTCTCGCCGCCGACGGTGATCGAGAAGGTGCCGGTGCCGATGCTGGTGCTGGCGGTGTCGTAGCCCTGGGTCATGGACTTTTGGGCGTAGGCCAGGGCGTTGACCGTGATGTCGAAACTGCCCTGCGCGGCCAGGGCGCCGGCGGTGGCGGTCAGGTAGTCCTCGTCGGACGAGGTAGCGCTCAACGAGGCGAATTCGTGGTTGGAGTCCAGCCCCTGGATCGCGCCGAGCAGATCCGACAGCCGGCTTTCCACGCCGGACAAGGCGGTGTTCTGCTGGTTGTATTGGGTTTTCTTCTGCTCGAGGGCATAGATGGGTTGCCGGCGCAACTCGAGCAGCTGGGCGATGATGGAACCGGTGTCCAGACCCGAGGCCAGTCCGCTGAAGGTGATCATGTCAAGACGCCCTCCCGTTCGCGTCGTTGAAACCGGCGGGGCCCGGGATTGGGCCCCGCCGGATCTGCCGTCAGGGTTACTGCAGCAGCATGAGCGCCATCTGCGGCGTCATGTTGGCCTGCATCAGGACCGACACGCCGGCCTGCTGCAGGATCTGGTAGCTGGTCATCGACGACGTTTCCGCGGCGATGTCCACGTCCCGGATGCGGGAGTTTGCCGCCGAGAGGTTCTCGACGGCGTTGTTGATGCTCCGGACCGCGGATTCGAGGCGGTTCTGGGAGGCGCCGTAGCCAGCGCGGTAGCTGCTCAGGTCGCTGATCGCGGCCTCGATGTTGGCGATGGCGGCCGAAGCGTTGGTATTGTCAGCGCCGGTCAGAACATCGGCGTTGATTCCCAACCCTGTCGAGTCGATGTCGTCGGTGAAGTCGATCGTGATGACATCGGTGGCAACCAGACCCACCTGGATCTCGCGGGCAGCCGTATCCGTTCCGTCCAACAGGTTGGACCCGTTGAATTCGGTGAAGTCGGAAATACGGTTGATCTCGGCCTCGAGGGTCTGGAACTCGTCGTCCAGGTAGCCCCGCTCCGAGGCACCCAGGGTCTCGTTCGCGGCCTGCTGGGCCAGCTCACGCATGCGGATGAGGATGTCGCTCACCTCGCTCATGGCCCCCTCCGCCACCTGGACCATGGAGATGCCGTCGGCCGCGTTACGCGAGGACTGCTCGAGAGCGCGGATGTCGGACTTCAGGCTCTCGCTGATCGCCAGGCCGGCCGCGTCGTCGCCCGCGCGGTTGATGCGCAGACCCGAGCTCAGCCGCTCCAGCGACTTGTTCAGCTTCATGGTGGTGTTGTAGAGGTTCCGTTGGGCGTTGAGCGAAGCGACGTTGGTGTTGATGCGCAGAGTCATGTCTAGCTCCTTCCATTGGTACTGTCAGACGTCCTTGCCTGACCCGCGGGAGTCGTCAACCTCCCGCTGCTTCGGTGGAAAATCGGCCTTCGCCATCCCTCCTCGAACTGGCCCCCGGCCCTTTCTTCCGCCTGACACGAATTGCATGTGCGTGAGTTATCGGCCCGGCCCCCGGAAACCTTTAGCCCGCATTTATGCAGGAGAAACGAGGCGCCCCAGTACGTAGCGGCCGCGGCGATTCTGAGTGCAGGTCGAACATAATAAGGTCATCAATAGGCACGATACATCATTTTTTATTAAAGATCTTTCTGACTGCGGTCGAAATTATTAAAAAGCGTCGGATGGGCATCGCTTGCCGAGTGGTATCCGCTTTGCTAGCCTGAATCCGGCGAGAGAACACACCAGATACGTCACGCGAGGAGAGCGTCTTCCATGAGCGCCAACAAGATCGATCGCAGCCTGCTCGGAGATCCCAGGGTCCTGGCCCGTTTCCAGCAGTCGCGGGCGACCGCGCCCAACGACGAGCGTGGCGCCAAGATCGAAGGGAAGGCCGTCGACGGACAGGCTGCCGTGCCGACCGGCGAGAAGCTCGAGATCTCTGCCTCGGCCCGCAAGCTGGCTCAATTGCGGGATCTGATACAGGCGGGGAGGGCCAAGCTGGCGGAAGAGACGCCCGAGAGGACCGAGAAGCTGGCGACCGTCAGGCAGCGCTTGCAGTCGGGCGTCTACACCTCGGTGGAGATAAGGAACCAGGTCGCCGGCAAGCTGACGGGTCTGATGCGAGGTCTCGATACACTGCTCGAATGACCGCGCCGCCGCGCGCACTCTTGTGCTTCGCGTTTCTTTTTAGATATCTATTGACTTGTGGCCGCTGGTAAGAAACTTTACACTCCGGCCATTATTCTATGTGCCGCACCGTGTCCGCTAGCCCGCATGGACCCTTCTCGTTCCGGGGGACGGCGTGTCGAAGAGCTATCCCATTCTCATGGTCGCGGATCCGTCCTGGCAGGGCCATGGGCTGGCCGCACCCACCGGGATCACGTTCCATCCGACCTGCGCGGATCTGCTGAGCGCGGTCACGCCGGAGCGCGACCGCTCGCCCGTGGGCGTCCTGGTCGTCCTGCCGGTCGCCCCTGCGACGGGGGGAGACGTCAGCGATCTGCCCGGCCTGGTGCGTGCGTTGCGGGGCGTGAATTCCGGAGCCCTGCCGGTCCTGCTGCACGACGGTTGTGACGACGACCTGCTGACCGATGGTTTTCGCGCCGGTCTCTTCGACGCCGTGCGCATCGGCGATGCGCAGGGTTGGGCGAAGATGCGGGCCCGGGCCGCCGAGAGGTTGCGGGTCTTCACCGAGACGACGCGGCTGGGCCTCCAGCAACGCGAGACGACCTCGCGTCTGCGCGAGCACAAACGCCGTCTGCAGGAACAGCTGGCGCGCGCGGGCGACGACCTGGCCCGATCCCACGAGCGTCTCGAACAGGTCAACCTGGCCCTGACCGAGCACATGGACCAGCTGTCGCTCCTCTACACCATCGGCCGGGAATTGAGCACGTCACCCAACTGGGACAGCACGCTCGAATCGCTGCTCGGGACCATGGCGGATTTCGTCGGCGCCCAGGGGGCGGCCCTGGTGCTGCGGCCGGCTCCCGGCGCGCCTTTCGCGCCCCGCCAGACCTTCCACTGGCGCGAGGAGGCCTGGGACAAGGTCCTCGCCCGGCTCGAAGAGGAACGCCGGCGCTGCGCCGTCGAGTCCGAGGAGTCCGCCATCATCACCCTGGAGCCTGACGCGCCCACCGAGAGCGGCGCGCTCCCGGTGGTGGCTGCGCTGACGCTCGAACACATGCACACGTGTCTCGGCTACCTGCTGTTGCTCGATTTCCCGCCCCGGCAGGCCTCGAGCGGCCAGCTGGCCTTTCTGCGCACGGCCCAGATCATCCTCGCCGAGGAAGTGGCCTCCGCCCAGATGCTCGACCGCATGCGCGAACTCGGCACGTTCAATTCGCGTGTGCTGGAATCGGTGGGCAGCGGCATCTGGGTGCTGGACGAGATGGGGCGCACCATCTACTGCAATCGCGGCGGCCGCGAGATGCTGACCGGCCGCAAGCAGTCGCCGCAGATCGTGACCGAACCCTCGTCGATAATCGGTCGCGGCCGCAGTTCCGGCGCGACCGGTCCCTCGGCCTCGTTTTTCAGGTGCGACACCTTCCATCTCGAGGGTCTGCCCGAACTCCTGCTGGACGCCATCCTGCGGCTCGAGGACATCCAGGGGCCGGCGCTGAGTGCCCTGACCCGCGTCGATCCCGACCCCTTCTACGGGGAAGGGCGCCTGGTGCGCGCCGACGGGAAAGCCGTTCCGGTCATGGTGCAATCCTCCCTGATGCCCGGCCGCGGCCGCGACGAGATGTGGCGCGTGGTGGTGCTCGAAGACCTGCGCCCCGCCAAGCGCCTTGTCGAGGAGAAGCGTCGCGCCGACAACCTGCAGAGCCTGGTCGAGATGTCGGCTACGCTGGCCCACGAGATACGCAATCCGCTGATGGGGCTCAGCGCCCAGGCCGAACTGCTGAGCGAGAGCCTGGACTCCTCCGACGACCGGCGCCGCTACATCGACGTGATCACCGGCGAGGTGGACCGCATCAACGATACCATCACGCGCATGCTCCAGTTCGTGCGTCCCTACGAACCGCAGCGCGCGCCGCTCGCTCTGGGCGAGCTGGTGCGCGACTGCCTGATGCTGGCGCGTCCCCGCGCCGACGCGAAGAACGTCCGCCTGGGGTTGGAGTCGGACGCCCCGCGCGGCGTCGCGGGGATGACCCTCGCCGACGGCACCCAGCTGAAACAGGTCGTGCTCAACCTGCTGCTGAACGCCATCGACGCCGCGCCGGAATCGACCACCGTATCGGTATCGCTCACGCGCGAGCACGACCTGGTGATCAGCGATCCCGACAGCGGCTCGGCACGCGTGCAGCCGGGTTTCCGCATCGCCGTCACCGACCGGGGGCCCGGGATAGATCCCGCCGAGCTGGACCGCATCTTCCGTCCCTTCTACACCACCAAGAGCGCCGGCACGGGGTTGGGGCTTTCGATAAGCCGCAAGATCGTGGCGGCACACGCCGGCAGCATCCACGTCGATTGCGATGCGGAGGGCACCGTCTTCGCCGTCCTGTTGCCCGACCCGGCGAGGACCGCAACATGCGACCGTGAACAGGAGATGTCATGACGCAACGCATCCTCATCGTCGACGACGAGGCGGCCATTCGCCAGTCGCTCGCCGAATCCCTGGCCGACGAGGGTTTCGACACGGACTCGGCCGAGACCGGTGAAGAGGCCCTGGCCAAGCTCAACACCGGGACCTACGACCTCGTGGTCACCGACCTGAAGATGCCGAACGTCTCGGGACTCGAGCTGCTCCAGGCCCTGCGCCACCAGGACCGCCAGACCCCGGTCATCATGATGACCGCGTACGGCGACGTGGATACCGCCGTGGAGTCCATGAGACTGGGCGCGTACGACTTCATCCAGAAGCCCTTCAAGCTCAGCGACATGCGCAGGCAGGTCTCGGCCGCGCTGCGCGCCACCACGGTCCCGGACACCGACGCCGGCGACGCACGGCCCGCCCCGCGGCACCCCAGGCCCGCATCCCGTTCCGGCGGGGCCTATTACATGAGCCTGATCCAAGCCTGTCCCGGCCTGACGGGGATCGCGGATCTGCTGGACAAGGTCGGCTCGAGCCGCGCCGGCAACGACACCTCCGTGCTCATACAGGGCGAGTCCGGGAGCGGCAAGGAGATCATCGCCCGGGCCATCCACGAGGCCAGCGACCGGCACGGCGAACCGTTCATGGAGATCAACTGCGCCGCCGTGCCCGAGACCCTCCTCGAGAGCGAGTTGATGGGTCACGAGAAAGGCGCCTTCACGGACGCCAAGGCCCGCAAGGAAGGCCTCTTCGAACTGGCGGGACAGGGCACGATTTTCCTGGACGAGATCGGCGAGATGGGCATCCTGCTGCAGAGCCGCCTGCTGAGGGTCATCGACAACCGCACCTTCCGTCGCGTGGGCGGCAAGGAGGAGCTCAGCGTGAGCGCCCGGATCGTGGCAGCAACCAACCGCGACCTGGACGCCGCGATCCAGGCCGGCGCCTTCCGCAACGATCTCTACTACCGCCTGCAGGTGGTCGAGGTACACATACCGCCGCTGCGCGAGCGACCCGACGACGTCGGCGTGCTGCTGGAACATTTCGTGGCCGATCTGAACGCCAAGCTGGGCCTCGCCACGGCGCCGCCGGACGCGAAGCTGGTGGCGGCCCTGCAGCGCTATCCCTGGCCGGGCAACGTGCGCGAGCTGAAGAACGTGCTGAAACGGATCATGATCCTGGAGGAACCGTCCGTGCTGAAGCTGGAGCATTTCCCGCTGCACATCGCCGAAGGACGCGATCCGCGCGCGGCGGCCGAAGCAACCCACGGCGCGGCCGTCGGCCTGGTCTCGCTGTCGGAGGTCGAAAAGCGCCAGATCGTCTACACGCTCGACAAGACGAGCAACAACAAGTCGAAGGCCGCCAGGATCCTGGGCATCTCGCGCCAGACCCTGCGCGAGAAACTGCGGCAATACGAGGAGGCTACGGATCTCGACAGCGATGAGGCCGAATCCTAGCGGGCCGGCGTCGCAGAACGCGTGCGGAAGACCGGGGGGCCGAGCGCCTCCCGGTTTTTCGTGTCGCGCAGCCGGCGGCGGTCCCATCGGCATGCGCATTGCGACCTGTCCCCGGAACCCGGTGAAGGGACCCCGAGGAGCAAGGAAAACATGCGCACGCGACAAGAAAATGGCCTGCTGCCGGTGATCTGGGTCTGGATCGCCTTTCTCGCCGTCTTCCGGGTCGGAGTGGTCCGGGCGGCCGATGGGCTGTCGCGCTCCGAGATGATCGGGTACACGCAGTGGCTGCAGGCGATGGCCCAGGAAGATGAGACGCCGCGCTTGTATCCCCTCGGCAAGACCGAAGCAGAGATCGTCGCCGACAGCTTCGACAGGCGCCTGACCGCCGCGCGGGCCCTGATCGACTATGACGAGACGACGATCCGCGCCTGGAACGCCGTCGACTTCACGAGCGAGTTTCAGTCCCTCAACCACGCGCGCGGCTCCCGGGAGATCCTGGATTTCGCGGGGGCCATGCAGTGGTACCGGACCGCCCTGCGCGCGCGCGAGCCCGTCGCTGCCGACGGAATGCTCGCCCGCGAGATCTTCGCCACCGCCGTCATGTCGGGCGACTCGCTGCTGGTGCTGGAGCAGCTGCTGAACGTGGTCGGCGGGACGGACCTGAAGGACAGGGCCGAGGCCGTCGTGCTGGCCTATCGCCACTACCTGCACGAGCGGGACGCGATCAATCTCGGCCTGCTGATGGAGAAGGTGGCGTCGCAACTGGGGCAGATGCCGGCGGAGATCGTCTACTGGCACGCCTTCGCCCTGATCCATCTCGGACGCCGCGCCGAGGCCGGGCCGCTACTGGAGCAGCTGGCCCGCAACGGCCGCCTGGCCGCGACCCTGAACCGCGAGCAGGTGGCCTGGTTCGTACAGGCGCTGCCCGACAACCTGCTGCTGCTGGACAGGGTCCGGGACGCGCTGCGCCTCTACCGGCTGCTGGGCGCCCTGCCCGAGACCGCGGCCGGCAGCTGGGCGCGTTACCAGCTCGCCACCGCCTATCTGCTGGACGGGAACTACGCACAGGCGATGCCCCTGTTCGCGGAAGCGTGCGAGGCGACCGAGCCGGTCTTCTGGCAGATCCGGTCCTGCGCGCTGGCGGAAACGGCGGCTGCCCTGGACGAGATCCGGAAGGAGGGTGATCGGTATGACACCGGCGACATCCATGCCCGTTGAGGCGCCTGCCGGGGGCCCCGACCTCCTGGAAGGCCTGATCGATATCTACGGTCGCGAGCGGGTCCTGTATCAGGAAGTGCTGCAGCTGTCGCGCGAACAGGCGGAGCTGGTGCGCAGGGGCGAAGGGCTGGCCGGAATCCGCCTCATCCTGGATGCCAAGCGGGAGCGGCTCGACGAGATCTCCCGTCTGGAGAGCGTCAGCACGGCGGCGCGCGACGCGTGGGAACAGCGGCGACTGGGACCCGGCGGGACTCAACCGGCCCGGCTGCAGCAATCCCTGCAGGCGGTCGGGGCGCTCATCGAGAAGATCCTGCAGGTCGAGGCGGAGAACGACCGGCTGTTCATGTCGATGGCCCGCTGAACCTGCGACCGGGTACGGCCGGACTGGAATGATTCTTGATGGTGAAAAAGACCCGGTCGGTGGGGAAGGAGCTCCGCCAGGGCCGGGGCCATCCGATCGCGACGAACCCAGCACGGAGGCTACGGCGGGATCATGTTCGACATCACCATCTTTGACCATGCCCACCTCGACCATCTCAAGAAAGCGCTCACGGTATATACCCGGCGTCACCGCGTCGTGTCCGAGAACATCGCCAACGTGGAAACGGCGGGCTACCGCGCCCAGGAATACCGCTTCGAGGAACTCCTGCGCAAGGCCGGCCGGGGAGGGCTGCGGGGAACGCAAACCCATGCCGCACATATGCCCATCGGCGCACGGAGCCTCCGCGACACGGAAGGCGAGACGGCTGCGCAGGACGGCGGCTACGACAACGGGATCAACGACGTGGACGTCGATTCGGAAATGACGAGCCTGGCCACCACGGAGCTCTCGTACCGGCTCGCCACCCGCGTCCTGAGCATGAAATACAACCAGCTCCGCGAGGCCGTGTCGGGCCGCGTTCGCTAGTGAAGGAGGATGGTGATGGGTGACGGCCTGTTCGGTTCCATCAAGATCAGCGCGTCCGGCCTGTCGGGCATGCGGACGAAAATGGACACGGTTGCCAAGAATCTGGCCAACGCCGAGACCACGCGCACCACCGAGGGAACGCCCTACCGGCGGGAGCGGGTGGTGTTCTCCCAGACCCTCGCCGAGAAGCTGGGACTGCGGGCCCTGCCCC
>JAHIYU010000200.1 GCA_018814885.1 bacterium
CGACGCGGGCGGCAAGGTGGGCTCGTGCTACCTGGCCGGTGAATTCAACGACTGGAACCCCACCGCCGACGCCATGAGCGATGCCGACGGCGACGGCGTCTACACGATCAGCCTCGACCTCGCGCCCGGCAAGTACCAGTACAAGTTCGTGGTCGACGGCAACTGGTTCGCCGACCCCGCGGCCGCCGCGAGCGCCGACGACGGTTTCGGCGGGCAGAATTCGGTCGTGAACGTCGGCGCCGGCGCCGGCGGCGGTGCGGCTGCCGCGACCGCGACGGGCGACGTGCAGGTGTCCTTCGCCTACGACGCGGGCGGCAAGGTGGGCTCGTGCTGCCTGGCCGGCGATTTCAACGGCTGGAACCCGACCGGCAAGCTCATGAGCGATGGCGACGGCGACGGGGTCTACACCTGCACGGTGGCCCTGAAGCCCGGTCGTGCGCAGTACAAGTTCGTGGTCGACGGCAGCTGGCTCCAGGATCCGACCAATCCCGCGGGAGCCGACGACGGCTTCGGCGGCCAGAATTCCGTGCTGGACATACCCGCCGGCGTGGCCGCCTTCGCGGCAGGCGGCGCGGAACCGGTCGTCGCGACGGCCGCTCCGGTCGCGCCCGCCGACGCCGATGCTGTCGAAGTGACCTTCGCTTTCACGCCGGTCATCTCCGGCGTGACCGGCGTCAACCTGGCCGGCAGCTTCAACGGCTGGAGCACCGACGCCACGCCCATGTCGGATCCCGAGGAGGACGGCACCTACAGCGTCGTCGTGTCCCTGGCTGCGGGCCAGCACGCCTACAAGTTCGTCGTGGACGGGGAGTGGCTGGCCGACCCGAACAATCCCCACGGCGAGGACGACGGCTTCGGCGGCCAGAACTCGGTGGTGATCGTCAAGCGCGGCGGCGCGTCCTTCGCCGCGGCCGACAGCAAGGCGCCCGCGGCTCCCGTCACGGGCGTGCGCACCGTCAAGTTCGCCTACGCGGCCGGCAAGTCCGCCGCCAACGTCTTTCTGGCGGGCACCTTCAACGACTGGAACGACAGCAAGCAGCGCATGGCCGACGCGGACGGCGACGGCGTCTTCGAGACGACCCTGCTGATGCAGCCCGGCACCTACCAGTACAAATTCGTCGTGGACGGGCAATGGCACCAGGATCCGGACAACCCCGACGGCACCGACGACGGCTTCGGCGGTCAGAATTCCGTGCTCGAGGTGGACGACAGCTACGAGCCCGTCAAGATCGAGCTGGGCGACGGGCGCATCTTCTCCGACGACCTCGAGCCGATCTTCGACTATTCCACCTGCAACCCCCTCACCGCGACCGAGGTGGAGATCACCGCCCGCGCCCACCTGGACGACGTGGAGAGCGTCTCGCTCCGCTACAGCGTGGGCGGAGGCGCCTACAAGAGCGTCGCGATGGCTCCCGCCGAGAGCGACCCGGCCTTCCAGTACTACCGTGCGCGCGTGAAGCTCTCCGGACCCGACGACGCACTCGACTACAGGGTCGCCTATCACGACGGCAAGGCGACCGTCTGGCTCGGCCGCGAAGGCGTCGGCGACAGCGAATCGGTCAAACCCTTCCACTACGACCGGACGGTGCTGCCGCCGTTCGTCACGCCCGGCTGGGCCCGCGACGGTGTCATCTACCAGATCTTCCCCGAGCGCTTCCGCAACGGCGACGCGTCCAACGACCCGGACTTCTCGGAGCCCTGGTACGAAGGTGTCGCGATGCTGCCTGCGTCGGGCAAGCGCAACGGCGAGTACTTCCACCTGGTCGGGGACTGGTACGACGTGGCCGGGCTGACCCGCAGCCCCTACCGCACCGACGGCCGGCCGGACTACTTCTCCTTCTACGGCGGCGACATCGCCGGCGTGCGCGAGAAGCTCGCATACCTGAACGATCTGGGCATCACGGTCATCTATTTCAATCCCCTCAA
This sequence comes from bacterium, assembly GCA_018814885.1. Taxonomy (NCBI): domain Bacteria; species bacterium. The sequence continues at coordinate 1,927 of JAHIYU010000200.1, forward strand.
CCAGGGGATGAGCAACCACAAGTACGACCCGACCGACTACAACACCATCGATCCCCACTTCGCCGACGATGACGCGTTCAAGGCCTTCGTCGCGGACGCCCACGCCCACGGCATCCGCATCGTGGTGGACATGGCCTTCAACCACACCGGCAACTGGCACTTCGCCTTCCGCGACGGCGTCGAGAAAGGTGACAAGTCCCCGTACTGGAACTGGTATGAGTGGAAGAAGTGGCCGCTGCCCGCGGGCCGCGACTTCAACGCCAGCGACTACTACGACTGCTGGTGGGGCTTCGGTCTGCACCCCAACCTGAACTGGGACCTCAGGCGCCCCAACAACGCCGAGAACAACATCGGCGACGTGTCGCAGGCCGATCCCAACACGGCCGTCGTCGAGCACGTGCTGGGCGTGGCGCGACACTGGCTGGGCGAGCTGGGCATCGACGGTTTCCGCCTCGACGTACCCAACGAGGTGCCCTTCTGGTTCTGGAAGATGTTCAACGACGTCTGCCACGAGGTGAAACCCGACTGCTGGCTGGTCGGCGAGATCTGGGGCAACGCCGGCAGCTGGATCGGCCCGGACTGCTTCGATGCCACCATGAACTACAAGTACTTCCGCGACCCGGTGATGGAGTTCATGGGCCAGGGCCGCATCGACGCGGCGACCTTCGACCAGCGCCTGGCGCCGGGACGGTTCGTCTACCCGCCCCAGTCGGTGCAGGTGATGATGAACCTGATCGACAGCCACGACACCATCCGCTTCCTCACCTCCGCCAAGGACGTGCGCAGATTGATGCTGGCCGCCATGTTCTCGATGTCGTATGTGGGCATGCCGCACATCTGGTACGGCGACGAGGTGGGCATGACCGGCGGCAAGGATCCCGACTGCCGGCGCCCCATGGACTGGAAATACGCCGACGATCCCGGAAAGGCCGCCCTGCGCGACTACTACGGTACCATCACGCGCTTCCGGCGCGACCACGAGGTGCTCAGCCGCGGCGACTTCCGCACGCTGCTGACCGAGGGGCGAACCTACGGTTTCGCCCGCACGCTGGGCACGAAGTCGGCGGTGGCCCTGTTCAACGCCGATACGCAGCCGACGACCTTCACCCTCGACGGCGAGGCCCTGTCGGCCGCGGTGCCCGAGGGCGCCGGCACGGTCTTCAAGGTGATCGCCGGTCCCGACTGGTTCCCCAACGCCGGGTCCGGCTCGCTGACCAGCGGCCAGACCCTGGATCTGGGTCAAGGCGCCGTGGAGATCACGCTGCCGCCGCTCAGCGGCGCCCTGCTGGCCAACTGACGGCGCGGCAGGCCATCACGAGAGAGAACCGCGCGTGCCCGTGCGGTTCTCTCGTTTCCGGGAGCACGAGGCTACTCGGCTCGTCCGTGCCGGTGACGCCGTCCCAACCCCTCGCCGTGGCCCGACCCGTGCCCGTGGCCGCCACAGGCATGGGCGACGTCCAGTTCGGCCAGTTTCCCTTCCGCGAGCGCCGTCAGGGCGCCTCTGACCGTCTTTTCGCCGGCCCGGTAAACCCTGAGACCCTGGCGCTGCATCATCTCCAGGGCGCGCCGTCCCATGCCGCCGCAGACCATGGCGTCGAAACGGTGGTCCGCCAGCTGGGAGAGGGGGTGGCACGTGCCGTGCGCGTGATGCGCGTTCCCGTTGGCGATGACCTCGGGCTCTCCGCCCTCGGTGTCGCAGATCGTGAAGTACGGCGCCGACCCGAAGTGCTCACACACCTCGTCGTCGAGGCCGGTTCCGTGCTTGGTGGGGATGCAGGCCCGCATGATCAACCTCCTTCTGCGTGAGATTCATGACGATCGCGTCGCGGTCCAGGATGGCCGTGACGAGTTTTCCGCGCGCGGTAGCGAGCAGGCGCTGAACTGTGCCCCGCGAGACGCCCATGCGCTCGCCGGCCGCGGTCTGATCCAGCCCCTCGGCGTCGCAGAGCCGCAGGGCCTCGAACTCGTCGATCTCCAGCACCGTGACTTCGATATCCCGCATGGGGATGCCCTGGGGCTTGTAGATGCGGTCGGCCCGGTAGCGTCTGCAGCAGCGTCTTTTGCGAGGTCTCGGCACGGGATCGTCTCTTCCTTGTAATGTGCATATGCACAATATGTCGCAGCGGCCGTTTCTCGTCAAGTCTTGATATTTTCACACAAGGGAAATCATTATTTATGATACAATTCAATCAACTTGGTTCACATGGGATGACTCGGACCTCGATCTTTCGACAAACCAGGGGGGACAATCGTGATGTTGGACTGCGCCCTACGCCGCTTGAACTGTTTCCCGCGCTTGGCCTTCGCCATCCTGCTGACCGCTTTTACGATCCCCTCGCCGACCGCCGCCGCGGTGATCCACACCATGGAGTACGCGCAGCTGTCGTTCATCCCTCTGGACGGCGGCGAACCCACGCTGAATTCCACTATGGGCGAACTGAAACTGGCCCTCGATGCGGGTCCGGACACCGAATACCTCAACATCCGCGCCGCCATTCCCGGCTTGACGATCGAGCCCTACTGGATCGTGCGCAACCTGCTGCTGCACGACGATACGGTCGGCGCGCCGTACGAGGAATACGCCCTGCGCTTTCCCCTGGACGTTCTGGGTGTCGAGAGCGGCATGCTGGTCGGGTCGATCATGTACGGCTTCACGGTCGCGATCACGCCCTTGCTGGATGACGATTACCAGATGTGGGCCGCGGGCGTCCCCCTGAACGAGTCCGCGCCGATGATGCACGGTGAATCCGCGATCGGTCGGGCCGGCGTGACCTTCGACCCGGACGTCTTCGATCCCTCGGTCGCGCTGCCCGACAGCGCCTACACGCCTTTCGCCGACCTGTCGGACAGCACCATCGCCGGCATCCTGGGCTGCCTGGTGGGCAACGTGGAATTGGACAGCACCACGACCGTCACCGACAAGAACGGTTGCGTGCCGGCCGCCTGCGCCAACAGCCTAGACTGGTTGCGGGGTTCGGACGACAGCATCGAATTCCCAGGTACGCTGCGCGACACGTACAACAAGCTGAGCCAGCTCATGAACCGCAACTCGCCCGAGGGCGTCTGGCCCGAGGACATGATGCAGGCCAAGCTGGACTTCATCGAGGCCTACAACCTGCCCATCGAGGTCAAGTACCAGAACCGCTTCCCGCGGCGCAGTCCCGTGTCCAGCACCAGCGGCGAGTCGTCGGCCGTCGACAAGGGCGCCGCAAGCACGTTTCCGACCGCGGCCTGGCTCAAGAACGAGGTGAAGGACCACGAGGACGTCGAAGCGAACGTCAGCTACTGCTACATGTACAGGGACACCCTGAGATTCGACGGAGCCCATTGCGTGGTGGTGACCGGCGCCGGCCGGAGCGCGAGCGGCGACTGGGTCTTCATCAAGCACGACAACGACCAGCGCTCGGCGACTCCGGCCGAACTGAAGCAGGTGCCGTCGGGCATCGTCACCGGCAGCAACGGCGAGATGTTCTGGCCGGGCCTGGGCTACTGGAAGACCATGCCGGACAACACGAAGGCGTTCGTCTGGCCGCGCGTGGATTCGGTCATCTCCGAAAGCCCCAAGGAGGATGTGACCGGCCCTCCGGGCGAGGAGGCGCTGCCCGGCTACTGCACCTGGTTCGCGCGCACGATCCCGCCCAACGGGGCGTTGGAACTCGATTTTCCCGAGGCCGGCGCTGGGCGCTGCTACAACACGACGCTCGGGCGTCTGGACCGCACCACCACGCCGCCCACCATAGTCGTGGAACTCCAGTGGAACCTCAACAAGGGCAAGACCCGGACCTGGCGCAACGACCAGAACTATCCGGTGACCGTCTTCGTGCACAACGACGACCACTCGCCCGACGGCATGGACGTCGGGGTCCATGTGGCCCAGGTCGTGACCGGGACCATCGATCCGGGCAATCCCTTCGACTACGCCGGTTTCTCGCTGGGCGGTGCCGACGGCTCGGCCGGCGAGTTCTCGCCCGTCCTGCTGCCGGCCTTCGTGTCCACGGGCCCGATCATGCCGGGCTTCTCGCTGGCCGACGTCCCCGGCCGTCTCGCCGAGTTAGGCGCCACGTCGCACCTGCAGCTTCTGCGCGACATCCCCGTCCCGAACATCTACTGGGGAGAGATGGGCCTCGTGGTGGACGTGCTGGCCGTCGACCAGGCCGGCGACATCCATGTCGATTGTCCCTCCACCGGCCTGATCGACGTCCTGCACGTCACCGCTCCGGGACGCTACGAGCTGACCTTGGGGGACGCCATGGGCGCGCCCATGTTCGAGGTGAATCTCATCGCCCAGAACGGCCTGGACATCATCCTGGACTCCCTCGGCGTGCCTTCGCTGGTGCCGGCGCAGGACACCGCCGTCGACGATGGAGCGACGCCGCCGCGTCTGACCCTGGCCGCCTGGCCCAATCCCTTCAACCCTTCTGTCACGCTGACCTTCGGGCTGCCCGCGGCGGGCGGCACGGAGCTGGCTGTCTTCGACCTGCGCGGGCGTCGCGTCCGGACGCTCCTGCGCGCCGAACTGTCCGCCGACGAACATGCCGTCACGTGGGACGGGCGCGACGATGCCGGTCACGCCGTTCCCGCCGGCTCCTACCTCTGCCGTCTGACGTCGGGCGGGGAGAGGCGCGAAGAGCGCGTGACGCTGGTGAAATAGGCCGTGGATGCAGACGGAAAGGGGGCGCCCATCCGGGCGCCCCCTGCAGCGTCCGGACGCGAACGTCATTCCAGCAGCGTCACCTTGCAGCCGACGTCGGATCCGCCGGTCCGCAGCCGTATCACGTACGTCCCGCTGGCGACGCGGCTGCCCGCGTGATCGCGCCCGTCCCAGACCGCCGTGCGGATACCGGGGGGCTGGATGCCCGCGACCAGGGTCCGCACCCAGCGCCCGTCCGGATCGTAGACGGCCAGGTCCACCGGTCCGGCGGCGCCCAGCTCGAAGCTGACGGTCGTCCGTGGGTTGAAGGGATTGGGCGCCGCCGCCAACGACGGCCGCGTCAGCGGGGGGATGCCGTCGTCCACGCCGGACACGATCAGGCGTGGCATGACGGCAACCGTATTCGTATTCGTACCAGGTAGATATATGGTGTCGCTTATGGATTCCGTGAAGAGGTCGATCACGTAGACCGGGCTGCCCCCGCTCGTCAGGCCCCCGGCCACATAGGCGGATTCGCTCATCAGCTGCCTGTCCTTGCCGCCCACCGGCAACGGCACGACGAGATCCACGTCGCGAGGATCGGTGTCCGCCGGCAGCGGGATGACGGTCGTCGACCAGTCCCAGATGTGGACGGCGTGAACGGTGGCGTCGTCCTCGCAGGCGACCATGACGTAGTCCAGGTCGGCGTCCAGCCCCCAGGGATCGTCGCCCACGGGGACGGATCTGATCTCGGCCAGGGTCTCGGTATCCACCACGCGCAGGACGTCGTCGCCGCGGTCGGTCACGTAGAGGGGACCCAGGCTCGACGGAACCAGGGCCACCTGCCACAGGTCGTTGCCGAGCGGTGCCTGGTCCAGGATGGCTGAGCCGTCCCCGGCGATCGCGAAGATCTCGTCGCCGTACCAGGCGGCCAGGAAGAAGCGGTGACCGCGGATGGAGTAGACGATACTGCCGGGTCCGAGGGCCGTGCCGGGGATGTCGAGGTGACCCGTGACCTGGTAGGCCTCGGTGTCGATGACGTCCAGTCGGTCGCTGTCGCGGCAGCTGACCAGGGCGAGGCGCAGGCTCTCGTTGAAGGCGACGGATACGGGGTACTCGCCCGTGGCGATGCGGTGGGTGACGATGCCGTCGCCGTCCACCACGATCACGCCGTCGCCGGCGGCGCCGGTCACCCAGAACTCGGTCCAGGGGCAGGGACGCATGGTGGCGTCGTAGGGGTAGTCCCCTTCGGGCAGCAGATCGACGTCGGCGGTCACCTCCCAGAGGTCGTTGTGGTAGTCGTAGCGGAAGATGTGGCCGCTGTCGGAAGTGGAGCAGGCGGCGAACCCCCGGTCGAAGACCTGCGACGCCGCCGGGTGCGCCGCCGCGACGACGAACGCCATGATGATCGGTGCATAGCGCATGGGATATCTCCTCTTGCGAAGAGGGCGGTGGGGAGCCCGGGTCCGGATGGCGGGGACGGCGAGAGATGCACGGTCTATGATGCCCGGGCATTATACCATGTCCCGGCCGGAAGATGAAGACCCCGGCGGGGTCGCCGGGGTCGCGCAGAGGAGGGTCGGATGGTCAGCGCAGGACGAGAATGGAGTTCTGTCCGCCGAAGCCGTCGTCGGTGCCGATGGGGTTGTTGGGATCCTGTTCCCAGCGCATGCCCCAGTCCACGGCGTACTTGTACTCGTAGCGCCCGGGCTCCAGGTGGATCTCGATCTCCCAGATGCCGTCGCCGTCCTCGTCGTGCATGGCGCTGATCTCGTGGTCGAAGCGGCCGGTGCCGCGGGTGCCGCACCAGTCGTTCTCGTCCCAGTTGCCGCAGAGGTTGACGTGCTTGGCCTGGGGGGCCTCGTACCGGAAGAGGACCATGCCGTCGTCCTGCCGCTTGGGCGGCGGCACGCGGTTGCGGATGATGTTCATGTACCCGCAGCCGGTGAGCAGAGCCAGCAACACGGCGGCGGCCGCGCATCTCGTCAGTTTTCGTTTCTGTTCGCGCATCTCGCTCACTCCTAGAACCGGAAGTTGGCCCTCACGCTGACGGCGCGCATCTCGTCCAGGGCCTTCTCGGCGTCGAACACCGAAGCTCCCGGATTCTCGTACCTGAACTGCTGCCGGTAGCGCCAGCGGCCGATCTGGCGTCCCTCGTAGTCGATGCCGAAGTCGAGTGGGTCGACGCCGTAGGCGAAGGTGACGTCGAGCCGTGGGCTGGGCAGGTACTTCAGGCCGATCCAGGGCGCGAAGAAACCGTCTTCCAGGGGCCCGGAGGTGTCGCTCATCTGGAAATCGATGTAGCGCAGGTCGGCGACGCCGTGCACCCGGCGCGACAGCTTGCGGTCCCAGCGCAGGATCGTCTCGAAGGTGTGACCGTCGAGACCTGTGATGTCGTCCGCGTAGTGGACGACGGCGTTCTCCAGTTCGAACCAGCCGTAGCGGCCCTGGGGCGTGCCGATGGCGTTGCGTCCGGACAGGATCCAGATGGTAGCGGTGGCCTGGTCCGTGCCCGCGAAGGGCGACACCTGGCCTACGGCGCCGTAGTCGGCGTCGAGCTGCCAGCGCTGGATCCAGACCGTGTGGCTGCGGTCGTCGGCGGTCTCGGTCGCCGTGAACTCCGTGTAGTGCGTCTGGCGGGAGGCCATCGCCGCACCGAAGTTCAGGTATACCCGCTTGTCCGCCTCGTCCTGGTGGCGGAACACCACCATGCCGTAGGTCTCGCCGGCCTGGGCGCCGCTCTCGCTCATGGCGGTGTGTTCGAGGTTGATGGTGCGTCCCGGGCGCAGCTCCAGGTCCCACGACCCGTGTACCAGCTGGCGGCCGCGCGTGGTCAGTTCCACGTCGACCGGACCGTTGGAATTGTTGAAGCCCGACTCGTTGCCGGTGACGAAGCCCTGGGAGATGTCGTTGTACAACCACTCCAGCTGCAGGCGCCCGCGCCCGTCGTAGAGGGGGAGTGTCAGGTCGAGGCCAGCGCGCAGATCGAGGTTGTCCCACTCGTACCAGGTGCTCGTATCGTTCTGTTCGGCCAGGTAGCGGTCCAGGGCGGGGATCCCCGTGTCGTCGGGCGTGCTCACGCGCTCGCTCATGTCGACCCAGAGCAGCTCGCGCTCCATGTAGATGGGCAGGCCCAGGGTGAGGCCCAGGAAGTCGCGGGACAGGCGGGCGCCGAAGACGTCGCGGCCCGAGTTGTCGAAGATCTCGATGTTGTTGTAGTAGTCGGCGTCGTGCACGTCGGCGAAGAAGCCCTCGAAGTCCAGGCCGAAGGGATGGCCGGTGATCCGCACGCCGGCGGTGCCCTTGCCGGCGTCCAGGTGGTCGTCCATGATGGTGCCGGGCAGGTCGACGTCGCCGCCGCTGGCCACGGGATCGCCGAGCCCGAGGGTCTCCATGTCCCAGTAGCCGATGACCCGGAAGGAGCCGGGATGCACGTCCAGCGCTCCCTCGTCGAGCTGGGCGTGGATGTTGTTGAGGATGATGTTGGTGGTGTTGTCCATGCGCAGGCGCGTGTAGGTATCGACCACCTCGCTGACCTCGGTGTGGAAGTTCAGGTCGACGTTCTGCTCCGGACGGACCATGCGGTAGCGTGGATCGCCGGCGTAGTTCTTGCGGGCGATGTAGCGGCCGAGGTAGCGCCCGTCCATGGTCACGCGGGCGTTGAAGGTCGTGTTCGGACCGCCCGCCTGCGCCGGGGCCTGCGCGATCGCCTTGAGCTTGCCGTCGTCGCCGATCTCGATCAGCGAGTTGGCGCCGCCGAAGGAGTCCGGCACGGTGTTCGGATTCTCCGGATCGGCGAACCAGGCGCCGTCGACGACGAACTTGTACTCGTACTTGCCGGGCTTGAACGCCATGACGATCGACCACGTGCCCGATCCGTCGTCGCTCAACGGGTTGCGCTGGGCGTCCCACCCGTTGAAGGAGCCGGCCAGTGTGACCGTACCCGCGCCGGGTGCGGTGTAGGTGAAGCGGGTGCCCACCGGCACGTTCTCCACGGCGGCTCGAGCCGCAGGCGCCGCGAGGGTCAGGGCCAGTAGCGTGAAGGCGATCAGCTTGCTTGTGGACTTGCGCATCGTCTGCTCCCGTTCGGGCTAGAACCAGCTGCGGAACGACAGGGCGAGCCTGTCGCGCAGGTTGTCGTTGTTGCTGTCCTGAACGAACCAGTCCGTGTACACGATGTTGTCGGACTGTCCCGCGTCGCCGTACTCGAAGTAGAATTCGGCGCCGAAGCCCAGATCGTACTTGAGCTGGGCGAACATGGTGTGGCGGGCCTCAATCTCCTCGTTGACGTTCAACATGCGCAGGTAGCCCTTGAGCCGGTCCGTGATGTTTACGTTCATGTCGAAACCGAAGGCCGTGACCTGGCGGAAGGTGCCGGCGTCGCGGACGCGGCCCTGCAGCCGGATCTTGGCCAGGAAGTTCTCCACCGACAGTTCGCCGAACCAGCCGGGGTAGGTGAAGAAATCGTTGACCTCGCTGGACGAGTCGTAGCCGTGCCAGCGGCTGTAGGCGACCTTGCCCTTGAATCCCTTGATGAACTCGATGTAGAGCTCTCCGTACCAGCTAGTGGACGGGCGCAGGTCGCCGCCGACCTCGTCGGCGATGCGCTTGCGGAAGTGGTCGTAGCTGACCTTGGCGGTGATGGCCTTGCGCGGCACGAAGTAGATGCCCTCGACGTGGTTCTGCACGCGGTTGAACTCGCGGCTGTCGTCGAAGCGGCCGCTGAGGTAGTCGCGGAAATCCTCGCCGAAGTCGAAGTGCCAGGCGTGCAGGATCAGCTTGTCGATGTTGATGTCGCGTACCTCGGCGCCGAAGAGATAGGCGTTGTCCGTCGACTCGCCGTAGACGTTCTCGCGGTAGGGCGTCGTGCTCCAGGCGCCTTCGACCGTCCAGCGCGACTGTTCCAGGTTGATGGGTCCCAGCTGGAGCCCCGTGTCCACGAGGTCGTGGGGGAAGAAGGCGAGGTCGGCCGACCAGACCATGTTGTTCATCCAGCTGTACCGTTCGCGGTTCTCGGGGGCCGAGGTGTCCGTCCAGTCCTTGCGCAGGAACATCACGCCGCCCACGAGGCGGTCGTCCCAGGCCCGGTTGCGCAGCCGCGCGATCCAGGAATCCACGCCGTCGGCGGTCTGGCCGTCCCCCCAGTCGAAGGTGCCGCCGTCGTCGCTGTAGATGACCGTGCCGCCCCAGTGGTCGAGTCCCAGGAAGGGCGCGTCCCAGAACTCGAAGCGCGCACCCTGGGACTGGGGCCCCCAGTTGTCGTTCTTCAGCTTCCAGTCGTTGACCAGCCCGAAGAGCGGCTCGTCGTTGATCCAGAAATGGTTCTGACGGCTGAACAGGATGGTCTCGGTGTGTTCCGAGCGGAACTTCACGTGACCCTCGGCCGCGATCCAGGGCGGCGTGTAGTACTCGGCGAAGATGGTCCGGTCGTCGTCGGAGTCGGCGTTGACCCGCATCCTGACGAAGCTCTCGATGCCGTCGCTGTGCGTGTTGAGGAACTTCAGCTCGGCGTAGTGGGACGGCATGGACATGCGCCAGTTGCGATCGGTCTTCTCGGCCGAGGTCCAGACGGAATAGTAGCCCTCCATCTTCGTGGCCGCCGGCGCCGGCCCGGGCGGCGCCAGGACGGCCGCCGCGAGCAACGCGGCCAGGATGGGCGCCAGGTGGCCGCTGCGGGGCGCTGTTGCATATCGCTTGCTCACGTCAATCCCTCACCGTGAAAGAGAGCATGTACACGTTGCCCAGTTCCTTGTGGGTCTCCAGGGCGATGTCCGCCTGCCAGTGCACGTCCTGCAGGCCGATGCCCATGGTCACGTTCCCTGCGTTGAGCCCCGAGCGCAGGGCCAGGGCGTCGAAGAACCAGATCTCCGCGCCGCCGTGCAGGGCCGAGTTGCCCCAGCCGCCCTCGCGGCTGCGCAGGTCGCAGGCGATCAGCAGGGTGTCGCGGAAGAGGTAGCTGCCGCCCAGGGCGAACTGGTCGTAGACCGGATCGGGAGCGGTCGTCGTGTCCAGCAGCTGCAGGTACGGTTCATTCAGGTTGTAGACCGCGCCGCCGACGGTCCAGGCCCGGCCGCTGTCGTAGAGGAAGCCCAGATCGCAGGCGTAGCCCGTGTCGCCGCCGTTGTAGGCCGGATCGTTGTACTGCTCGTAACCCGGCGCGGCGAGACGGTAGACCTTGCCGGTCGCGCCAAGCGAGAGTCCCTCGACGAAGGGTACGCCGAAGGCGAGGGCGAGGTCGTAGGTATCCTCGTAGTAGAGGTCGTCGATTCCCTGCCGCACGAAGGAGGTGCCCAGATGCACGCCCCGCCAGGCGGGAAAGTCCAGCGTCAGGTAGTCGTTGCGCAGCTCTGGGACCGAGTACATCCAGGCGCGTGTGATCATGGCCGCCAGCCGGTCGTCCCGGGTCAGACCGGCCGGGTTCCAGTGCATGGCGTTGGCGTCGTCGCTCAGCGAGACGAAGGCAGAACCCAGCGCGCGGGGCCGGGCGCCCATGCGGGGATGCCGGAAGTCCGCCAGCGAGACGGTCGCCGTGACCAGCACCGTGACCGCCGCGACATAAGAGAGCAGGGCGCGTCTTCTCATCGTATCACCGCCACCGGATGGTTGATGCGTATGGTGCGCTGTCCGCCCGCCTGGTTGTAGGTGACTATCAGGCGCAGGATGTAGATGCCGTAGGGCACGAAATGGCCGTTCTCGCCGGTGCCGTCCCAGACCAGGCCCTCGACGCGGCGCGGCACGCGCTGATCGTTGTCCACGCCGGAATAGGGGAAGGTCTCCTGGAGTCGTCGCTTCAACCGTCCCTCGATGTTGTAGACCTCGACCGTGACCGTCGCCTCCTGCGAGAGGTAGAAGCCGATCGAGGTGCGGTCGTAGAGGCCGTCGCCGTTGGGCGAGAAGGGGTTGGGGGAGACGGAAATGCCCGAGATCACCTCGCCCTCGTCGTACCCCAGGTCGGCGGACCAGAACAGGCCGTAGCTGCCGGCGTGATCGACCCGCGCGGTGACCGCGTTGGCCTGCGTGTTCACGTGGCCGCCCACCAGGATCCAGCGGTCCGACGCCCCCAGATACTCGTAGAGTCCGATCTTCTCCTCGTCGCTGCCGGCGGAGAGGTCTTCATCCAGATAGTGCAGGCTCAGGCCGACGAGGCCGGGCAACCTGTCGTCCAGCGGCAGGAACTGCAGCGAGTCGCCGATGTCCAGCGTGACACGCCGGAAGACGCCCAGCGGCCTGGCCTGGGGCACGGCAGGTGCGCCGCGCGGGCCCGCAGCGACCTGTCCGATCTCCCAGCCCACCTTGAGCAGCGTGGCCAGCGAGTCGGGGGTGAGGTCGCTGCCCGTGGCTTCGTGGTAGAGCTCCACGAGGCGCCGGCGCAGGACGTCGTCGATGGCCAGGGACGAACCCTCCACGTGACGCAGCGTGATGCCGCCGCCGGACAGCGAGGCCTGGAGGTACAGCGTCTCCTGGGCCGGCTGGACCTGCACGGTGATGATCGGCGAGACGGTTACCTTCGGACCGCCGTCCTCCACCGGCGTCGCGTCCCGGGCCTCGACCTCGAACTCGAAATAACGCGTGCTGTCGATGGGGGAGTAGACCAGCGCCTCCAGCCAGTCGGCCGGGATGTCCACGCTCCACAGATCGCCGCCCACGTAGCCCATCGCCGTCTCCACGTTCCAGGTGTCGCCGGGGTGAGTGGTCGAGCGGTAGCGGAACGTGGCGTCCTGCACCCGGTTGTCGTCGGTGATCATCAGGGTGAAGGCCAGCGGCGCCTCGACCAGCGGCTTGCGCAGCATCACCTCGCCGAAGTCGCGCGTGATGTGGATGACCGGGGGACCGGTATCCTCGAAGGCCGTGATGCTCAGGACGCAGGGGGTCTCGCCGTCCTCCAGCCTGGCGATGGCTTCCGGCGTCTCGTAGTCCAGGACGACCTCCTGGGGCAGGCCGGGCACCCGGCCCACGCCCGGCACGAGCAGCAGGTCCATGATGTTGGGGTCGCGGTCGGTGTAGTGGCCGCCGCCGAAGTTCCACTCGCTGCGGGATTCGTTCACCCAGCGGATGCCGCCCAGCACCTCCTCGCCGCCGAAGTCGTGGCTGGAGACCAGCACCGCCATGTTCCAGCCGCGGATGTCGTCGGGAGTGGGGTTGCCCAGGGCGCTGCGGGCCACCAGGGCGGTGACCGTGTCGCGGGCGAAGTCGCCGAGCAGCTGGATCTCGGCGTCGTTACGCAGGGCGTTCGCGCGCCAGGACTCGATGGTGTTCTGGCCCAGCGAGGGCACCAGGGCCTTGTACCAGCCGTCCATGACGACGGCGAAGTCCCAGGCGTTCCAGGGCTGGACGTCGATGCGGCGGTTGGGCAGACCGCGGATCGCGCCGCCCGGCGCGCTGTCGATCATGATGTCGATCTTGGTGATGTTCAGGTCGCCGTAGAGGGGATTCCAGTCGGCTGTGTGCGGTTCGGCCGGATCGGGGAAATCGCCCAGGCCCACCTCGAAGGCGATCATCTCCACCACCTGCCCGGAGACGACGGCGGTGGTCTGGTAGACGTTCAGCGCGAGCAGGTCGAAGGCCCCGGGCACGAAGACGCTGTTGGTGGGATAGGTGTAGAACTTGCGTTCCTGACCCGGTTGGTTGGGGCCGTGATCGTCGCCCGCGGGATCCTCGGCGTGCACGATGACGTCCACCTGCGCGGAGATCCGCACGGTGACCGTGTCGCGGCCGGCCAGCAGGTTGGTGGCTTCGAAGGCCGACACGATCAGCTCCCGGGCGCCGCCGGGACTGCCCAGGGGCACCGTGGTCCGCAGGCTGTAGATGCCGTCGCCGGCGGCCGTGTCGCCGTGACCCGACTCGCCGTCGTCGTGCATGCGGGCCAGCGGGGCGCCGGCGATGGCCGACAGGTCCGCCAGGACGTCACCGACACCGTCGCCCGCGTCGGTCACGCGCGCGGTGAGGGTCAGCGGGGATCCCGCCTCCAGCTCCGCCGGGGTCGCCGTCGCGTTGGTGACCGTCGGCGGCGTCGGGAAATCGGTGCGAACCGTGTACGTCGGGCTCCAGACGGACAGGGTCACCGGGCCGAGCGCAGCGTTCCAGTCGCTCTCGCCGGGATTCAGGTAGTCGAAGTCCAGGTCCAGCGTGTTGTCGGACGGCACCGAGTCGAAGGCCGAACGCCGCTGGCCGCCGTCCTCCTGGGTCAGGTACACCTCGACGCGCAGGGAATCCGGGCGGCCGCCGAAGGGCGCCCAGGGAATGCGCGCCGTGATCTTGACGGCGTCCTTGAAGACGTAGACGTCCTGCAGCATGACGTCGCCCGTCCAGGTGCCGCTGGTGGGGATGTATTCCGCGCCGACGGGATTCCACCATTCCCATTCGTTCGTTCCCGGTCCCCAGCGGCGCAGGTCCGTGTAGTCGCCGTCCCAGAAGATCTTCGAGGTCAGGACGTAGTCGGGTTTGTCGGTGTGCCCGTAGGTGACGGGCATGGTGAACGGGTCGCAGGGACCGCCGAAGGCGTCGAAGCCGGTCTCGATGGCCACGCTCAGGATCATGCCGCCGAAGTTGGTGGCGTAGGGGATCTCCAGCAGCAGGGCGTCGGGATCGTTGTCCAGCACCAGGGCGGTCAGGTCGGTGGGCGGGAAGGTGTTGTTGCTCTCTGGCTCCTGGTCGTAGGGCGGATCGGCGACGACCATCACGTCGCGCAGCTGCAGGTCCGCGCCGTCGACCGGGTAGGTCGCGGTCGAGCTGCCGATGGTCACCAGGCCGGCGATGCCGGCGGGCTGGAATACCGTCCTGATCCGGCCGGCCGCGTCGGATACCGGCGCGGCGTTCGTGAAGGTGCCCAGGGCCGGCGGCTCGGCCGCCAGGGGCAGGCTCTCACCCGCCAGCGGGGTGGGATTGCCGAATCGGTCCACGAGCTGCCCGGTCACGGTCACGGGTGTGTGCAGACCAGAAAGCTGGGTGGAAAGGCTCAACCGCCAGGCCGCCGTGGGACCGGGCACCACGGTGATCGGCAGCGGACCCGGTTCGCCGTCGACGGTCGCCAGACGGACCTCGAGCGTCTGGTTGTCCACGATCACGGCACAGTCGATCAGCAGTTCGCCGGTTCCGGTGGCGGTCAGTTCCGCCTCCGCGACGCCGTCGGGGTTGGACTCGACGGTCGGCACCGTGAAGGCGCCGCGTCCGCTGGACGCGGGGGTGGTGGTGAAGATCACGGGAATCTCGGGCAGCTCGCTCGGGTTGCCCGCGGAGTCGTAGAGTTCCGCCCGGATCGTCAGCGCGTCCTCGCCGTCGGCCGCGAGGGTGTCGCGCGCCGCCGACAGTACCACCGTGGCCGGGCGCGGATCGTTGAAGCCGACCATCACGCGGGCCGTGGGGGGCTCGGGTCCCTGCTTGAGTGGGTCCGGCACGTCGGGGCCGACGAAGACCCGCAGGACCTCGACGGCATCGTTGGCCATGTAGAAGGTCGTCACGCCCGCGAGGATGTCCACGGCCGCGATGAGGTCGTCGATGTCCTCGCTGGCCAGGAAGCGCGCGAAGCCGCGCGGCGGCGCCACGTCGTCCATCTTGCGGGCGGTCAGGGGCAGGCCGGTGAGCTTCTCGTCCAGGTCGAAGAGGTCGCGCCGGTCGTCGTCGCCCACGGCCTCGATGGTCAGCGTGACGTAGGAGTAGAAGTCGTCGACGGGGATCGAGACCGTGGCCGAGACGCTTTCGGTCGGCAGGCCGTCGGCGTCGAGCAGCCGCAGCCGGTCGGCCCGGATCGCCGCCAGCGCGATTTCGCCCAGATCGGTCACCGTGTCGCCGCCGACGAGCGTCACCGTTTCGGTCCACAGACCGTAACCGGGGGCATCGACGGCGACGTCGTAGACTCCCTCGGGCATGTAGAAGGGCACGTAATCGCCGAAAGGCCCGAAGACGCCGCCGGTGGCGTCGAACGCGAGGGTGTCGGCTGGCGTGTCTTCGCCCGGTCCCGTCACGTAGACGAAGCCGGCGCTGCCCGGACCGTCGACGAACGCGATGACGCCGTCGATCTCCGGCTGCCGCGCCAGGGGCAGCGCAAGCTCGGTCTGGTCGACGCCCGCCTCGGCGGTGATCGCGAGTTCGGTGTCGAGGTACGTCTGCGCGGAGGCTGTCAGGAGCAGGTCGCCGAGCCGGGGCGCGTAGAACGAGAAACTGCCGCTGCTGGCCGTGAAGTCGGCCGTGGTGAAGATGGTGTCGCCCGCGGCGTTGCCCAGCGTGACGACGCCGTCGATGCCGGGACCGGTGTTGAAGGTCACGAGTCCCGACAGCAGGGGAGCCCGCGGCAAGATCAGCTCCTGGTCGAGCAGATCCTCGCCGGCGGTCACTTCCAGAGCGAAGGACGTCGTCAGGTGGTTGGCGGCCCAGGCCTCCAGCGTGTAGGTGCCGCCCTCGATCACGTAGAAGGTGAAGTGGTAGGGGAAATGCCGCGGCAGCAGGGCCTTCTCCTCGAACACGGCGCCGGTGGGGTCGCGGAACCGGTAGCCGCCACGGTATTGCCCGAGCTCCAGGGCGAGCGTGCCGGTGATGGTCGTGGCCTTCTGGAGCGTGAAATCGATGTCCGCGAGTTCCTGACCCGCCGACACCTCGATCGTCGTCTCGGCGGGGAAGTAGCCGGGCGCCGATGCGCGCACCAGGTACGTGCCGGCGGCCAGGCGGCCGGCCCTGTAGTCGCGGACGCCGGCGTCGGTCACGGCCGTGATCACCGGGCCGCCCAGCTCGGCGCCCGACCAGTCGGTCAACGTGGCGGTGACGGTCACCGCGAGGGTGCCGGGATCCTCGGGCAAGGTGACGGTTCCCGAGATGCCCGCATCCAGCGGGTCGGGGACGCCGTCGCCGTCCTGATCGACGATCGAGGCCCGCATCTGCGTCAGCTGGATCGGCGTCGTGATGGTCTCGAGGCGCCCCGAGCCGGGCATCGCGTCGTCCGCGCCGGAGCTGTCGGCCGCCGCGGTGACCGCGGCCACCGCCCTCAGGACCGCCCGTGCGGGCGGGCCGTCGGGATAGACCTGGCTCCAGGGGATCGCGATCTCGTTGCGGAACCAGAAGACGCCCGCGCCGGGGAAGGTGCCGTCCACGCCGAAGGTCTGGGCGTTGGTCGTCTGGGCCGTGATCTCGGTCAAGGCGCCCGTGGCGTCGTTGGCCCGCCACGCCTGCAGGGTGCCCAGGTTGGTGAAGCCGCTGTGGTACTGCGCCAGCATCAGGTCCGCGTGCCGTCCCTGTGGAAGCAGCAGCCGGCGGGGGAACTCCGAGAAGACAGTCGCATCGTTCGGGCCGACCCCGCGCCCGGTGTCCAGGTAGACGACCAGGGTGCGGTCGAGGGCCTGGTAATTCAGGCCCAGGTAGAGGTTCTGGGCATCCCAGGTGAGCCACAGGTGCCGGACGTTGCCGTTGAGCTGCGGGCCGTCGTCATCGAAATCGTTCACGATCCGGTCGGCGGGCGCCCAGTCGGTGCCGTCGGCCGGGATCAGCCCGTCGATCGTGACGGTGTGGAAGGGCTCCGCCAGGGCGGCCGATCCCCACGGCAGGAGTGCCGACAAGAGGGTCGCAAGCAGGAACGCCTGGACTCGACGCGACTGTATGATGCACATGGAGATTCCCCGGTTCGTGATCTGAAGGGACGCCTCATCGAGAAGGGGCATTATAGGCCCGTCCGCGTGGACAGGAAAGCGAGAAAATGCGATTGCAGGAAACAGCCGCGGCAGGTAGCCTCTCGCGATGATGATAAAACGCGCCGGCATCGAAACACTGTTCGCGGTGGCCTTGATCGCGACTCCCGTGGTTCTTACCACGGCCTGCGGCCGTGTCGATCGCAGCGACCAGGTGGTGATCTGGGAGCAGATGGATCCGGTGGAGCAGGGGCTCCTGGAGCGGCACATCGAGGAATTCCGGGCCGCGCATCCCATGTACGCGGACTTCACCATGACCCACGTCCACTACAAGCCCGAGGACGTGCGCACCCAGTACCAGACCGCGGCCATGGCCTTCGGCGGCCCCAATCTGGTCTACGGTCCCTCCGATCAGACCGGGCCGTTCTCGATCATGGGTCTGATCGCGCCCATCGACGAGATCTTCACGGCGGAGGAGCTGTCCCGTTTCGACCCGTCCGGTCTGCCGACCCTGGGCGGACACGTCTGGGGCCTGCCGGACCAGGTGGGCAATCACCTCACCCTGGTGGCGAACCTGGAGTGGGTGGACCGGATACCCGACAATACGGACGCCTGGCTGGCCCAGCTGCGCGACCTGACCGTCGATACCGACGGCGACGGCAAGCCCGACCGCTACGGCCTGGTCTTCAACATGGCCGAGCCCTTCTGGCTGGTGCCGTGGCTGGGCGGTTTCGGCGGCTGGGTCATGGACGACGCCGGCGAGCCGACCCTCGACTCGCAGGCCATGACCGCCGCCCTCGAGTTCCTGCTCGCGCTCAAGCAGGCGGGCGTGGTGCCCCGCGAATGCGACTATCCCCTGGCCGACACCCTGTTCAAGGAAGGCCGCGCCGCCTATGTCATCAACGGTCCCTGGTCCTGGCAGGGCTACCGCGAGGCGGGGCGCGACATCCGGCTGGCGCCGCTGCCGCGGGTCTCGTCCACGGGTCTGTGGCCGTCGCCCATGACCGCGGCCAAGTGCTATTCGGTGAATCGGTACCTGGATCCGGACGCCCGCGCCTGCACCCTGGACCTGTTGCGCTGGCTCACGGGGCCGGAGGCGCAGGCCGATCTGGCGCGGGAGATGGGCGTCCTGCCGGCCGATCTGGCCGTCAGACAGAGGCCCGAGCTGGTGGCGGACGAGCTGATGGCCGCCTCGCGGGCGCAGATCGACAAGGGGCGGCTGATGCCCATCGTGCCGGAGATGCGCGCCATCTGGGACGTCATGCGGCCCTCGTACCAGAGCGTGCTCAACGGCGAGCTCTCGCCGGACGACGCGCCGCGCCGCATGCAGGAGCAGGCGGTGGCCGCCATCGCGGAGATGCGGGAGTAGGGATGAACGAATCGCGCGCCAACAGGATGGCCTTGATGTTCCTGGCGCCGGCGGTGACGGTGCTGCTGCTGGTGGTGGCGTACCCCTTCCTCTACAACATCGGGATGTCGTTCACCAACTGGAACATGTACCACTTCCGCGACCCGTCCTTCACCGGGCTGCAGAACTACGGGCGGCTGTTCCTGGAAGAGCGCTTCTGGACGATCCTGGTCAAGACCTTCCTCTGGACCGGCGTCAATCTGGTCTTCCACTTCACGCTCGGTCTCGGCGCCGCCCTGCTGCTCAACCGCCGTCTGCCCGGGCGCCCCATCTACCGGGCGCTGCTGATCCTGCCCTGGGCCATGCCCCAGTACATCTCGGCCCTGACCTGGCGGGGCATGTTCAACCTGGAGTACGGGGCGGTCAACCTGCTGCTGGGCAAGCTCGGCATCGCGCCGATCGGGTGGTTCAGCGGCGAGGGCGCGGCCTTCTCCGCCGCGATCATCACCAACATCTGGCTCGGCTTTCCCTTCATCATGGTTGTGGCCCTGGGCGGCCTGCAGAGCATCCCCCGGGAGCTCTACGAAGCGGCGCGCATCGACGGCGCCGGCGCCTGGCGGCAGTTCCGCTCCATCACCCTGCCCATGCTCAAACCGGTGCTCATGCCGGCCCTGGTGCTGGGCACCATCTGGACCTTCAACAACCTCAACGTCATCTGGCTGGTGACCGACCAGGGCCAGCCCGCCGACAAGTCCCACATCCTGGTCACCTTCGTCTACAAGGCGGCCTTCACCTACTACCGCTACGGTTATGCGGCCGCCTTCTCGGTGTTGATATTCCTGATCCTGTTCTCCATCGTGCGCGCGTACGACCGGGTCTCGCGAGAGGAGGCGCCGGCATGAGAGGCGTGCGCAAGGCCTGGACCCACGTCTGGGTGCATCTGCTGGTGTGGATCTTCGTGATCTTCGCGATCTTCCCCATCGTCCAGATCATCGGCATCAGTCTGCGGCCGGGCGACCAGCTCTACACCACCGATCTGAATCCCATCCCCGACAACGCGACCTTCGAGGCCTATCGCATCATCGTCCAAGACAAGCCTTTCACCCTGTGGATGCGCAACAGCCTGCTGGTGTCGCTGTCGACGGCCCTGATCGGCGTGTCGCTGGCGAGCCTGGCCGGCTACGCCTTCTCGCGCGCCCGGTTCCGGGGACACGGGGCGGCGCTGCAAGGTATTCTGGTGACCCAGATGTTCCCGGCGACGATGCTGCTGCTGCCCCTCTACATGCTCATGCGCAAGCTCATGCTGGTGGACACGCTCTTCGGCGTGGTGATCGCCTACGTGGCCACGGCCCTGCCCTTCTGCATCTGGACCATGAAGGGCTACTACGACACCATCCCGGTTGACCTGGAGGAGGCCGCCGTGATCGACGGCGCGAGCCGTTTCCAGGCCTTCCTGCGCGTGACGCTGCCCCTGAGCGCGCCGGCCCTGGTGATCACCGCGCTGTTCTCCTTCATGACAGGCTGGAGCGAGTTCATCGTGGCGCGCGTGCTGTTGCCCAGCGCCGAGCTGCACACCCTGCCGCTGGGACTGGAGTCCCTGGCTGCCACCTACCAGACCGAGTGGGCCAACTACGCCGCCGGCTCGGTCCTTGTCTGTATCCCGGTGGTGGTGCTGTTCCTGCTGCTCAGCCGGTATCTCATCTCCGGCCTGACGCTGGGCGGGGTCAAGGGCTGAGGCGAGGAGGGGGCGTGCGATGAAGATCTTGTTGCCATCATTATTTTGAGAATATGTTATCCTCGGGTCGGAATATTTGACAGATTCGGCTGGATATATATGCTATAATCTGTCCGGTAATCATCGGTGCCGAATACTTCGGACGTGGTGGGGACTGTAGACTGTGTCTGGTTCCCGTTCCAACAACCTGCCAAGGGGAGGCTGCCTCTCATGAAGAAACTGCTAACTGTCGTGGCTCTGTCCTTTGTCCTGGCCGCCGGCGCGGCCTTCGCCCAGCCCTTCTACGTGGCCGGCGACATGAACGGCTGGGATGCCACGGTTGCCCAGATGTTCGACGACGGCACCAACGGCGACGCGGTGGCCGGCGACGGCATCCACTCGCTGCTGATGAACATCGCGTTCGCGGGTCGCTACGAGTGGAAGGCCGCCCTGTTCGGCTGGGGAGACTCCTGGCCCCACTCCGGCAACAGCTGGTTCTACACCACCTCGGACAACGAGGATGTGCTGTTCACCTTCAACATCAACACCGTGGGCGACGGCTGGCTGGCCGACGGCTACTGGCCCCACACGGACCACAGCTTTGCCGCCAGGCTGGTCGGCGACCTGCAGATGGAACTCGGCGATCCCGCCAACTGGGACAACGTCGGTGGCAGCCTGATCCTGCACGATGATGGGCTCAACGGCGACGCGGTGGCCGGAGACGCCAATTACACCCTCCTGGGCAGCATCAGCACCCCCGCCACCTATTACTGGAAGGTCACGCTCGATGGCCTCTGGGACGCGATCGGCGCCGACGGCACGGGTGTCAACGCCGCCAACATGGAGCTCGTCGTCGACGAGCCCTGCTTGGTGTACTTCGTGCTGGACGCCTTCCTCGGCCGCCTCTACGGAGGCTGCGAGGCGCCCGTCGGCAACGAGGTCCTGAACTGGAGCAACGTCAAGAGTCTCTACCGCTAGAAATCGGGATTCGTTTTCAATCAGGGGCGAACGCTTGCCGTTCGCCCCATCTTCATGCCTCGTGGGGCATGATCCCTTGAAATCACACTAAGCTATTCTCTTCAATCGGATGCATGTTGTCCGGGAAGCCCCATGAGCCTTTTATACGAATTACCGTCCAATGGAATATTTATCATCATTCGCAAGCAAATATGTTATTATCTGTATATCAAATCATTGCCGGATATTCGATCGCGGAGGGGTCTGTCGAATGTATCCGGTTCCCGCTTCAACGATTTGCCAAGGGGAGGCTGCATCTCATGAAGAAACTGCTAACTGTCGTGGCTCTGTCCTTTGTCCTGGCCGCCGGCGCGGCCTTCGCCCAGCCCTTCTACGTGGCCGGCGACATGAACGGCTGGAACGCCGAGACCCTGCAGATGGTCGACGACGGCACCAGCGGCGACGCGGTGGCCGGCGACGGCATCCACTCCCTGCTGGTGACCATCGAGTTCGCCGGCCGTCACGAGTGGAAGGCCGCCCTGTTCGGCTGGGGCGACTCCTGGCCCTACTCCGGCAACAGCTGGTTCTACACCACCTCGGACAACGAGGATGTGCTGTTCACCTTCAACATCAACACCGTGGGCGACGGCTGGCTGGCCGACGGCTACTGGCCCTACACGGACCATTCCCTCGCCATCAAGATCGTGGGCGACGTGCAGGTGCCACTCGGCGATCCTGATAACTGGAATAACGCGACCGGCAGCCTGTTCCTGCACGACGACGGTCTGAACGGCGACGCGGTGGCCGGCGACGGCTACTACACCCTGTTGGGCAACATCGGCACACCGGCGACCTACTATTGGAAGGTCGTGGTCGACGGGACCTGGGACGCGATCGGCGCCGACGGTGCGGGCGTGAACGCCGCCAACATGGAACTCGTCCTGTCGGAGCCCTGCTTGGTGTACTTCGTGCTGAACGCCAACCTCGGCCGTCTCTACGCGAGTTGCGAGGCGCCCGTCGACAACGAGGTCCTGAACTGGAGCAACGTCAAGAGCCTCTACCGCTAGAAATCGGGATTCGTTTTCAATCAGGGGCGAACGCACTTCGTTCGCCCCTTTTTTCTGTCCAGAGTGTGGGAATCCTTGAAATCACCTATACTTATTTGATACAATTACATGCGTCGCGCACGGAAACCCTCGTGGGTCTTATCCGTGCCGTGTTTGTGTTGAACCGTCCACACCTCTCTGCCGTGGTCGCATAGAGGCGGTGCATCCAATCGTGAATCGGGTCATGGAGGCCGCATGAGCGCCTGTCGTTGCTCGAGGTTTCGTCATGTTCTGCTTGCGTCCTTGGTGTTGCTTGCCTGCGCCTGCGGTGCGACCGTTTCACGAGGCGCCGTCGAGGTATCGGTCCTGGCCGTGGACCGGGTCGGCCTCGACGCCACGCTCCCTCCCGCGGCCGACCTGCTCTCGATCACGCTGCACGATCCCGCGAGGACGCCGCGCCTGCGCGTGAGCTTCCTGAGCTGCGCAGCGGAGCCCGTCGCGCTGGGTGGAGCGAAGGCCCAGCCCACCGATGTGCCTCTGCGGATCACCGCGACGCCGCACGGCGGCGTTGCGTCCATGATCACCGACATGCGTCTGACGCGAGACGGCGACAAGTTCGTCGCCGACGATCGGGCCCTGCGCCGCGCCGGCGATCCCGACGCGGTCTGGATCGACCTGGCGCCCTCGCTGCTCAGGGGCGCCGGACCTGCGTCCCCGGTCATCTTCACGGTCGAGACCCTGCCCGGCGAGACGGTCACCGCCAGCTATCCGCCCGACAAGGTCTTCGCCGCCAACTGCGCGCTGGTGCTGCACGGCAACCAGGGCCTGGGCTACAGCGAAGTCTTCGCCGGCCGCAGCGAAGACCTCGAGGGTTCGGGCTTCGACGAGGCGCTGCAGGTCCACGAGGGCACCGGCGTCCCGGGCAATTTCCATCTGAGCGGTCCGCTGCAGTCGTCGGCCGAGTGGTCGCGCAACAGCGGCGACCCGGTGGATTTCAACGGCTGGCTGGCCGCCGGCGTCTCGGCGGGCTGGGCGGGCATGATCACCTCGGCCTACGCGCAGCACATCATGCCGTTCGTCGCGAATGACATGAACGACTGGGCCGTGAGCATCGAGTCGGACATGATCGGCACCCGCTACGGCTACACGCCGCGCGTGGCCTGGGTGCCCGAACGCGTCTGGCTGAACACGTCGGGCTATCCGTCCGCCGGCGTGAACGACTGGATCGGCGACAACTTCCAGGGCCACGACGTCTGGGGCGTGATCCTGGACGACGACGTGCATCTCGCCGGCCACGACAACCACCAGATCCACTTCCTCGACGCCAACGGCCTGCGTCTGGTGCCGCGCGACCGCTCGTTCACCGGCAACATCGTCGGGGGCAACGGGCAGGCGTCCCTGGACATTCTCACGGGGCTGGCCAACTCGGGCGTGGGGGAATACCGCATCGCGGTCCTGGCCGAGGACTGGGAAGCCATCGCCGAGATGGGCGGCTGGGCCGTCGTCACGCCCAACGCCAAGGAGGCCTACGACTGGATCGTGGGCAAATGCGACACCGAGAGCGCCTGGTTGAGCACCTGGAAGCTGGCCGACGCCCTGACCAATCCCAACTTCAACGGCGACACCTTCTCGCCGACGCCCGGCACCTACGGCGAGATCGGCGGCTTCGACGGCTACGGCGGCGGCGACAACGGCTGGTACACGCACTGGGCCGGCTACATAC
Organism: bacterium; assembly: GCA_018814885.1. Taxonomy (NCBI): domain Bacteria; species bacterium. The sequence continues at coordinate 25,956 of JAHIYU010000200.1, forward strand.
CCTGGGCCAACGGCGGCGACGGCGACGGCATCTGCGCGGGCGCGGGCGGCAACTGCAAGAACTACGGCACGCTCTGGAGCGAGGCCTTCGGCGCCCTGATGGCCGCGCCCGACAACAACGTGTCGCAGGCCGGCTGGTACGTGCTGATGACCAACCTGTACGAGACGGCCTGGCACGACGGCATGGGCGGCGACATCTCGGGCTGGGAGCATCGCTATTCGTCCCACATCAAGAACGCCATGATCTACGCCGAGGCGGCCCACTGGCTCGACGGCGACTACGCCGCCACCACCGCCTGCTTCTTCAGCGACATCGACAACGACGGCTACGACGAGGTGGTCATGCACAACGACCGCCTCTTCGCCGTGATCGAGGGCGTGGGCGGACGCGTGACGCACCTGTTCGTCAAGGGCCCCGGCTACGGCGATACCGCCATCGGCAGCGACAACGTCAACTGGAACGGCGACGGCGACTACAACGACGCCAACCACGTGGGCGCCTTCAGCGATGTCGGGCCCAACTACCAGCACGACGTCTACGGCCTGGAGATCGTCCAGGGCAGCGGCACCACCGTCGTGCTGAAAGCCACCCATGCCGAGGTGACCAAGGAGATCACCCTCGTCGAGGGGGACGCCTTCCTCGAGGCCGTCTACCGCGTCGGTTCCGCCACCCACTGGCTGCAGGCCGGCTTCTCGCCCTCGCTGGTGGACCTGATCTGGAATGCCGACATGGACCGCGTCTGGCCCGCGGACGCAGCCTACATGGGCCGGCGCAACCCCAATACCGGCATCGCCGCGGCCTGGGTGCTGGGCACCGCAGGCGCCACGCACCAGCTGGACTTCTCGGGCACGCTCATGCGCGGCGACGAGGTCAAGGCCGCGGGCGCCTTCGCGGTGCGGCTGTACGCCGGGTTGACGGGCGCGCCCGACGGCGGCGGCGACATCGCCGAGCTGCGCGCGGTCGCGAATGATCTCACGGACACGCTCGGTCCCCTGGCCCTGTCCGCCGACTACTACCCGACCACCGACCGGCTGGTGATCGGCTTCGACCAGCCGGCCGATCCCGCCTCGCTCGTCCCCGCGGGCGTCGGCCTGGACGAGGACGGCGACGACCTGGCCGAAGTCGCCCTGGGCGCCGGCACGACGGTGCTGGAGACCACGCCCGCCTACGCGTTGACCCTGCAGCTGGACGCCTCCGATGCCGCGGCCGTCGAGGCTCTCGATCCCGCCCAGATCCTGCTGTTGATGGCCTCCGGCACGGTCGCCGACGCCGGTGGCGTACCGAACGACGGGTTGACCGCCGCCGACGAGGTCGGCGTGGCCATCCACGCGGCGACCCTGATGACCATCGACGGCCGCCTGGACGCCGGCGAGTGGGACGGTTACCTGGCCCTGCCCGATTCGAACGACTCGGCCTGGACCGCGTCCAATGAGCTCGACGGCCTCTACGTCGCCTGGGACGCCGACTACCTCTACGTGGCCATCGACGGCATCGTGCACACCAATTCCTGGTTGCTCTACGTTGACGTCGATCCCGGCGGCCCCGGGGGCGAGACCGACCTCACGGCCATCGACACCTGGGAGCGGGGCGTGCTGTTCACGGCCCCCGGCTTCCGCGCCGACTTCCAGTACGGCTGCTACCAGCACCAGTCGGCCTGGGACGGCGACAGCTTCTGGGAGATCACCACGGCGACCGCCGCCTCCGACCGTACGGGCGAGATCATCTCCGCCCACGACGCCGCGCACGCCTACGGCGCCGCCGGCGCCAGCGAGCTGGCCATCCCCTGGGACGTGCTCTACGAGCTCGGTGCCGGCCATGTGCCCGTCGGCGCACAACTCGGCCTGGTGGCGTCGATCTGCTGGGACCCCGAGCCCGACGGCGAGCTGGGCGGCGACTCGGTCCCCAACAACGCGGCGGCGCTGCTGCCGACCATCGACACGGTCTGGACCTTCACCGTCGACGACGACGGCGACGGCCTGCCGGATTCCTGGGGCGGCACCGCCGTCCCGTCCCCGGCCGGGGCGATGCGTCTCTGGCCACCCCATCCCAACCCGTTCAACCCGCAGACCCGGATCAGCTTCGAACTGCCCGACGGCGCGCCGTCCCACGTCACCCTTTCCGTGTACACCCTGCGCGGCGAACGGGTGACCGTCCTGGTGGACGGAGCGCTCCCGGCGGGTCGTCATGCTGTCGCCTGGCGTGGAACAAGCGACGACGGCCGACCCCTGGCCGCCGGCACATATGTCTGTCGACTCGAACACGGCGGACGGGCCACGGCCCGTACGCTGACTCTCGTCAAGTGAGGAGGAGGAAATTCATGCGCAACGGTATCATCAAGATCTGGCTGGTCCTGCTGGCGGCGGCGGCGCTGCTGATCCCGGCGGCGGCTTCGGCCCAGGTTCCCCAGACCATCGTCATCGACGGCGTCAACGACTTCAACGGCGCCAACCTGGTCGACGCCGACGGCGGCGACACCGAGCACGTGCCCCTGGACCTGGGCGACTGCTACGTCACAAACGACGCGGTCAACCTCTACTTAGGCTTCGAGCAGGACCAGGATGCCTGGACCGACATCCAGCTCGGCATCGCCATCGACCTGAACACCGTCGCGGGCGGGATCACCGACCCCTGGGGCCGTCAGATCGAATGGTCCCTGAGCGGCACGCTGCCCGACTTCATCATGTACGTGAACCTGGACAACGGCTGGCAGGACCTGCGGGTCTGGAATACGGGTACGAGCGTCTGGGACTCGGCCGTCGCGGGCACCAACGCCCTGGGCTGGGTCACGGGCACCGGCTTCAAGGAGCTGGCGGTGCTGCTGAGCACCCTGGGCGTTTCCGCCTCCGACGATATCAACGTCGAGTTCTGGGTCACCCAGGGAACCACCAACAAGGGCCCCCTGGACGCCGCGGCCAACGACGCCAGCCAGCTCTCGACCCCCGGCGGCACGACCTGGGAGACCCCTTCACCCATTCCCATGCTCGTCTACCTGCCCTACACCATCCAGGCTGCGGCCGATCCCGACCCGCCGGTGGTCAGCGGGGCCCTGCACCTGGTCGACAGCCAGGTCAAGGTGACCTTCAACGAGCCCGTGGACCAGACCACCGCCGAGGTCGCCGGCAACTACAACGTCACCGGCGCGACGGTGACCGGCGCCGCGCGTCACGTCACGAACCTGAACGTGGTCAACCTGACCCTGGCCGCCGACATCGGTCCCAGCGTCTCGATGTACACGGTGACCGTCAGCAACGTGGAGGACCTCGCCGGCAATCCCATCACCGAGAACGGCTCGGACAACGTGGCCTGCTTCGCGCTGAAGAACGTGCTGTTCCGCGGCCGCATGGGCCCGTTCCTGGGCTCCCAGACCGAACCCTACGGCGGCTTCACGGTCGAGGGCAGCCCCGCTCCCCTGACCTGGGCCCTCTGCGACGGCATGGACGGAGTGGACGTCGGCGGCAGCGTCTACGAGGTGGACGCCGACTTCTGCATCCCCGGCAGCTGCGGTGCGGGCACCGCCCAGGCCAACATGGAGTGGAAGTGGGTCTACGACTGCGTGACCTACGAGCCCCTGGGCTCCAACCGCCAGCACCTGCTGGACCTCGCCACCGGCGCCAACGACGTCATCGACGTGTGGTGGAACGATCAGGACCCGTCCCAGTTCACGGCCCACGACATCGACGTGCTCTTTTTCGTCGACACGGTCCTGCTGGGCCTCGCGCCCGGCGACTCCATGTCGATCAACGGCGAGAAGCTGCCCCTGAACTGGAACATCCCCCCGGAGCTGCAGATGGTGGACGACGGCACCGGCATCGATGTCAACCCCGCCGACGAGATCTACTCGCTGCTGGTCACCTTCCCGGCCGGCACGGAGAAGAACGTCAACTACAAGTTCGTGCACAACAGCACGTACGAGTGCCTGACCCAGGGCGATCGCAACGTGTACCTGAACGACGAGCTCTTCGACACGGTCGGCGGCGCCCTCGGCCCCCTGACCCTGCCGGTGGTGCATTTCGACGCCTGTGACGTCATCTGGCGCGGCGTAGAGGTCGTCTTCAGCGTCGACGTGAACGATCAGCAGGAGCCCGTCGGCGGCACCGACGTGATCTCCGTCAACGGCACACCGAGCAACTCGGTGACGCCCAGCTTCAACTGGGACGTGCCCTCGCTCAACCAGATGCTCGACGACGGCGTGCTGCCCGACGCGGCGGCCGGCGACGGCGTCTACACGGTGTCGGTCATGTTCGCCGACTCGAGCCAGATCCACACCAACTACAAGTACCTCGTCAACGACGTGTACGAGTGCTCCGATCAGGGCAACCGTTACGTCGCGGTCGACGCCGACAACTTCGACGACGCCGGCAACCCGCAGGTGCTGCCGCTGGACAACCTGCACCAGTGCAACACCACAGGCGCCAGCGACGCGACACCCGCGCGCCTGGCCCTGGACCAGAACCACCCCAACCCCTTCAACCCGATGACCGAGATCCGCTTCACGGTGCACCGCGCCGGGACCGGGTCGCTCAGGGTCTTCAACGTGAAGGGCGAGCTGGTCCGCACGCTGCTGCAGGGCAGCCTGTCGACCGGCCCGCATGTCGTGACCTGGGACGGCGCGGACGCGTCCGGCCGCCAGTCGCCGACGGGCGTCTACTTCTACCGTCTCGATCTGAACGGGGACGTGGACGTGCGGAAGATGATGCTGGTGAAGTGAGTGCCCAGCCAAGGGCACATCGTAGCTAGCTGGCTGAGAGGTGCCAGCCGGGGTAGATGCCTGTCAGCCCCGTAGCGAGGGGCCGGGTCGTCCGTGGTAACACGACGGCCTAAGCGGCCCGACAACGTC
>JAHIYU010000201.1 GCA_018814885.1 bacterium
ATCCAGCTGCCCGAGGGCGGCGCCCCCGTGCGCGGCGGCGCGACCATCGCCGCAGGCTTCGACGACGCGCCCGGCCTCGTCCTGGACTGGACGCCCCGGGAAGGCGGCGTGTCCGCCGCGGGCGACCTGGGCTGGACCTGGGGGCGCTACACGGCGACCTGGCCGGAGGAGGACGAGGCCTCCCCCGCCTCGACCGGCAAGTACCTCAACGTCTGGATCCGCGAAGAGGGCGAATGGCGCGTCCTGGTGGACATGGGCAACAGCGATGTCCTGGAGGAGTGAACCGACCTAGCCGCCCGTGAGCACGAAGGCCGCCCACAGGGCGGGATGGGCCAGGTCGAGGCCGTCGCGGGTACCTCCGCGGATCATGCCGCGCTTGGTCGCGGCCAGGGCGCTGGCGCTCGCGGTTCCGGCGGCGAGTCCCCCATAATAATCGGACATGAAGGCGGCGGCGCCGAGGCCGGGTATGTCCCACAGGGCGGACACGACGCCGCGCGCGCCCGCATACAGGAAGGCGCGCGTCAAGCCGACCAGGCCCTCGCCGTCGATCTGCTCGCCCAGGGCCGACGAGCAGGCGGACAGGGTCACCTGCGCGCAGTCCAGGTCGAGGGCGAAGATCTCCGAGACGCTCAGGAATCCGTCGTCCCCGCCGTCGGGGTCGGCGGACAGGGCGAGGCCCGAGTACTGGGGGCTCTGCTCGTTGAAGAGGCCGTGGGCCGAGAAATGCAGGTAGCGGCAGCCGAGGGACAGGGGAGATGCGGCCAGGGCCGCGACCGAGGCGTCGCCGTGGCGGTGGAGGATGAAGGGCTCGAACCCTGTTGCCGCCAGAGCCTCGATTTCCTCGTCCGCGTGGGGCACCGGGCGCAGCCCCGAGGCTCCGGCCACGCGCGCGAAGACGCTCTGTTGTTCCGGGGCGGCTTGGATCGGATCCGCCACGACCATCAGACCGCCGGCGGACGACGGGAACCCGGGCGACGCGCGCAGCCGTTGCAGGGCGCTCACCGAGGGGGCGTAGGCGACCTCCTTCTCCAGCACCAGAAACGGCAGCGACGAGAAGCGGGCGCCGCCGCCGTCGCGTACCGGCAGGGCCTCGAAGGGGAGGTAGTGCAGGGCCCCGTCCGGCACGATCAGCACGCGCGAGGCGCCGGTCAGCTCCTCCGTCACGGGATCCAGCAGGAGACGCGCCAGCTCCCGCGCCGCCGGCGCGTAGTAGGCCGCCTCGGCGCCGGTGACGTTGTAGTCGCGCAGCATCGGCAGCAGGTCGCGCACGCGCCGCTCGAGTTCCTCGCGCGCGGGCAGGTCCAGCATCCGGAAGCCGTCCCGGGTGACCGCGAAGAGATGCGATTCCTCCTTGCCGAGCTGGTACTCGAGCAGCAGTTCGCCCTCGTGGAGCACTTCGCCCTGCGCCTCGGCCAGGGTGCAGGGGTGCGGGTAGCGCAGTTCGGCGTAGCGCGGGTCGGCCTCGCGCAACTCGGCCTCGAGCACGTCCAGGCGGCTCTCCAGTCGCGCTATCTCGGCTTCCATGATGGCGGCGCTGTCCGGGTCCGCGGCCTGGAGGCGCTCCTGCAGCGACGCGATGCCGCCGAGGATCTCGGCCTCGCGCTCCTGGTAGCCGGTTCCCGCGCGCACGCGCAGGTCCACCTCCGCCTCGGCCAGCAGATCCAGCAGCGAGCGGGCCTTGGCCATCTGGGCCGTGTCGAAGGCGCGGCGGTCGTGTCCCGACTCCGGCTGTGCCGCGTGCAGGTCGCCCAGCACGCTGATCATCTCCTCGAACGAGCGTCCCACCTGGCTGAAGTAGCCGCTCTGCAGGCCGGCCGAGCCGCCGCTGCGCCGGCGCACCGTGTTGACGATGTCCACGGCCTGTTCCAGGTGCGCCAGGGCCTCGTCGAGGCGCCCCTGCGCGCGGGCCACCTTGGCGCGGCCCAGCAGGGCCGACTCGGTGATGTCGAAATAGCCGGTGGCCTCGGCCACCCCGCCGGCGGCCGAGAGGGCGGCGGCGGCCGCGTCCAGGCGCCCCAGATCCAGCAGGGCGTGGCCCTTGAAATGCAGGGCGTAGGCCTCTTCCAGGGGCAGTTCCCACGCCCGGGCGTAGTCGATGGCCTCGTCGAGCCTGGCCAGCCCCTAGTCGTAGCGCCTGAGCTCGCAGAGGCTCTGGCCCTTGACCTGGAGGATCGAGGCCACGTTGCGGTGGTCGCCGGCGGCGATCATGGCCGCGTGGGCCTCCTCGTAGACCGCGAGCGCCTCCTCGTGCCGCCCCTGGTAGGCCAGGATCGAGCCCGAGTTCAGCAGGTACCAGCCGCGGCGGCGCGGATCGCCGGCCAGCCGCGTGGCCTCGGCGTACTGGGCCAGGGCGTTGTCGTAGTTGCCGATCAGGTAGTCGATGCCCGCGAGGTCGCCCAGGCAGCCGCTGAGGACCTCGTCGGCGCCGATCTCCCGCGCCATGGCCTCGCCGCGATGGAGCATCGACGCGGCGTGTGTCAGCTCTCCCTTGAAGATGTGGATGGTGCCGATGTAGTGGAGGCAGCGGGCCTGCCCGGCCTCGTCGCCGGCGCGGGTGTAGGCGTCCAGGGCCGCTTCGCGATGGGCGAGGGAGATGTCCAGATCCATGTGCAGGCGGCTGACGATGGACAGGGCGAGGTGGGCGCCGGCTTCCCAGGCGGGGATGTCGTGTGCGACGGCCGTGGCCAGCGCCGCGTCCAGGTACCCGGCCGCCTCCTCGACCTGGCGGCTGCGCACCAGCACGCGTCCCAGGTTCAGGCGCGCCTGGGCCGCGGCCAGGGGCTGGCCGAGGCTCCCGGCGAGCTCGAGGGTGACGGGCAGGGCCTCGAGGGCCGCCGGGTAGTCCCTCGTCTCGATCCAGAGGGCGGCCAGACGCTCTGTGGCCACCAGCAGGCCCAGGGAGTCGCCGCTCGCCGCGTAGGCGTCGCGGGCGGCGGTCAAGCCCGCCAGCGCGGCCTCGTGGTCGTCGGCTTGCTCCCGGCGTACGCCTTTCGCCAGGTCGTCTGCCGATGTCGCGGGGAAAACGGCCGTCGTATCCGCCAGGGCGAGCACGTGGACGAAACGGGCGTTGTCGGGAGAGGACCGCAGCCCCTCGCGCGCCGCTTGCGTCGCCCCGGCGACGTCTCCGCGCAGGAAAGCGCGCCAGGCCGCCTCCGCCGCGGGCAGCGCCTCGGCCGCCGCCGGCCCCGCCGCCAGGACGATGAGGCTGATCGTCAATCCCAATAAGATCTTGTCAAGTCGAGGCAGGAAAGGCGAGTATGATCCCGTCGATCCCCGCCGCGCGCCGCGCGCGCGGGCGTGGGCCGTGGTCTGTGAACGGTGGGCGTACATCCGGTCGACCCCCTGGCACGTGTAAGGCGTGAAACGTCCGTCCTCCGGCCAGTATGCACGGAAACGCCCACCACGGCAACGAACGGTGATCGGCGATCACGTTCCGGAGAACCGCATGGATCGAGCCCATTCGCCCACTTCCTCTCTCGACGAGCTCTGCGCCCTCGCCGTCGCCGGCGACGAGCGCGCCCGGTCCGAGCTTTTCTCCGCCCTGCGCGTAAGGTTCCTGCAGGTCGCCAAACGTAGGGTGCACGGAGATCACCTGGAGGACGTGGTCCAGGATGCTCTGAAGATCGTACTCGACAAGTACCACGCCAGGACCGGGGACACCGGCATTCTCGTCTGGAGCTTCACCGTGTTGAGGAACGTGATCGGCAACCATTACCAGTCCCGCAAGCGCGACGTCGAACGCACGACCCACGTGGAGGACTGGCAGACCTTCCGCTCGGCGGCCGTGGTCATCGATCCCACCCAGGATCGGGAGACCACGGAGTTCACGAGCCGGCTGGAGGACGCCGTCGCGGCGCTGGCCCGCAAGTCGCCGCGCTGTGGCAGGCTCTTCGCGAATCTGCTGGAGAGCTACCGGCGCGGAGGCGGTCAGCGCGAGGTTTCCCAGCGCGCCCTCGAAATGGCTCGACGCGAGGATCCCGGCATATCCCGCAACTCCTTCTACGTGGCTCTGCATCGCTGCCGCGCGCAGTTGCGCGCCCTGCTCGATGCCGAGGAAGGGAGCCTGAGCCATGTCTGAAAGCAAGGATACACGCATCCCCGCGGCCGCGGACCTGCTGGCCGCCTACGAGCTGGGACTGCTCGACGCGGAGGACCGTCTCCGCTTCGAACGCGGCACGCTGGACGATCCGGATCTGCTCGAGGAGATCTTCGCACACGCGCCCGAGGCGCAGGCGCTGCGCGACGATCCCGCGCGCTACCGGAAGGCGCTGGAGACCGCCCTGCGCGAGGCCGGATCCTCGCCGGCGGAACGCCTGGCAGGATGGCTGCGCGCCCTGCTGTCGCCGCGCGTCCTGGCGCCCGTCGTGGTGGCCGTCGCCGCCGTCTTCGTGCTGGTGCTCATGCCCGATGGCGACGAACTGCGCCGGATCGCCGTGCTCGAACCCGCCCCCTACGTCCAGGTCGACACCCGCGCCGCCGAATCGGATGCCGCGGTCCTGTTCCGCGAAGCCATGTCCCAGTACACGTCCGCCCGCTACGGCGACGCCGCCCGCCTGCTGGACGAGGCCCTGGCCGCCGGCGACGCGAGCTGGCACCAGGACGCGCAGGCGCGCCTCTACCTGGGCGTCAGCCGCCTGCTCGACGGCGATCCCGCCGGGGCCCTGTCGCCGTTGCGCGAAGCCGCCGGCTCGTCGCAGTTGGCGATCGCCGAGCGGTCCCGCTGGTACCTGGCGCAGGCGTACCTGCTGTCCGGCGACGCCGGCGCCGCGCGCGAGGCGCTGCTCTCCCTGACCGACAGCCCCGTCCTCGGCGCCGGCGCTGCGGAGCAGCTGGCGGCGCTCGAGCGCCTGGGCGACGGTTGAGCGGTCTCCGGGTCGATGTGAACATCCAGGCGATTCGTCCGTATATTCCCTCGTGAGAAAACCCCACCGCAACCGGGAGCCGGACGTGTTCGATCGTCGCCTTGTCTTGACCCTGCCGCTTCTCTGTCTTTCCGTCGCCGCGGACGCGATCCCGTCGCTCAACGAGATCCGCGTCGATCAGGTGGCCGATGACGTGGACGAGTACTTCGAGCTGTCCGGAGCGCCGGGCGAGTCCCTGGCCGGTTACTGGTACGTGGTGATCGGAGACGGCGGCCAGGGCTCGGGCGTCGTGGAGGCCGCCATCGATCTGTCCGGTCACGCCATCGGCGCGGACGGCTATCTCTCGGTCGGCGAGGATGCGTCGATTCCCTGCGGCGAGATCGATGTCGTCATACCCTACGCACTGAACTTCGAGAACAGCGACAACGTGACGCACATGCTGGTCGAGGGCTTCACGGGCGACCTCGACGACGATCTCGACCTCGACGACGACGGCGTGCTGGACGTCGAGCCCTGGCTGGCAGTGGTGGAATGCCTGGCCCTGATCGAGACGCCCCTGTCCGGGGACCTGGTCTACTGCGACACGCAGCTGGGACCGGACGGCCCCTTCCTACCCGTCCACGCCGTGCGCTGCACCGCGGGCTGGGGGATCGGCGACTTCGCCGTCTGCACGCACGATTCCCCCGGCGGCGCCAACACGGCCGCCTGCGCGGCGCCCGCCGCGCGCCGGAGCTGGGGGGAGATCAAGGCGGGTTACCGCTGACGGTCGCGATCGCCCGGGCCAGCGCGCGCACCTTGTCCAGGGATTCCCGCCATTCGGCGCCCGGTTCGCTGTCGGCGGTGACGGCGCCGCCGGTCCCGTAGGTGGCGCGGCCGTCCCTGGCGACGATGGTGCGGATCACGACGTTCAGGTCCAGCGCGCCGCTGGACTCCAGCCAGCCGATCGCGCCCGCGTAGATCCCCCGCGCGTGGCGCTCCAGCTCGTCGATCACTTTCATGGCCTCGATCTTGGGCGCGCCGGTCATCGAGCCGCCGGGGAAGCAGGCCCGCACCGCGTCGATGCCGTCCAGTCCCGCGCGCAGCCGGCCGCGGACGGTGGACACGAGCTGCCAGACGTTGGCGTAGCCCTCCACCTCGCACAGGCCGGTCACGTGCACGCTTCCGGTCTCGCAGACGCGGCCCAGATCGTTGCGCGCCAGATCGACGATCATCACGTTCTCGGCGCGGTCCTTCGCCGAGGCCGTGAGCTCGTCGCGCAGACGCGCGTCCTCGGCCGGGCCGGCGCCGCGGGGACGGGTGCCCTTGATGGGACGCGTCTCGAGCATGCCCCGCTCGTCGAGGCGCAGGAAGCGCTCGGGCGACGAACAGATGACCGTCGCGTCCCGGTGGGACAGGAAACCGGCGAAGGGCGCCGGGTTGTCGCGGCGCAGGACGGCGTAGAGGGTCCAGGGATCGGCCGCAAGCGCCTGTTCGAACCTGTGGGTCAGGCAGCACTCGAAGACGCGTCCGTCGCGGATGTCGCGCCGGATCGCGCGGACCTGCCCGCGGTACGCGTCCTCGCTCACGGCCGGGACGGGCAGGACGTCGCCCGGGGGAGCGGCGAGCCCGGCCGCCGGATCCGGACCGGGAGACCAGGCGTCCAGTCGCGCGCGGACGGCCCCGGCTAGCCG
>JAHIYU010000202.1 GCA_018814885.1 bacterium
ACGGCGACGGGCCACGCGGCTGCTGCGGCGGCGGCCGGATCGCCCGGCAGCAGATGCGCCGGGTTGGTGAAGCGCCACAGGTGCTGCACCCTGTCGGGCAGGGTCGCCACGGCGAGAGAGCGGTACGCCGACAGGCGCGCGTCCCGCAGATCCCCGCTCTCGCCCAGCAGGCGCGAGACTTCACCGACCTTCGCCTCGTCGGGAATCGACATCGTGGCATCGGGCTTGCGATCGGTGTCAGCCAACGGAACCCTCCATCTCCAGCTCGATCAGCCTGTTCAGCTCCACGGCGTACTCCATGGGCAGTTCCTTCACGAACGGCTCGATGAAGCCGTTGACGATCATCAGCCGGGCCTTGTCCGCGTCGAGGCCGCGGCACTGCAGGTAGAAGAGCTGTTCCTCCCCGACCTTCGAGACGCGGGCCTCGTGCTCGACGTGCACGTCGGCCTCGGCGATGTCCATGGTCGGGTAGGTGTCCGAGCGGGCATGCTCGCCGATGAGCAGCGCGTCGCATTCCACGCTGGTCCGACAGCCGTGGCTGCCCCGGGCCATCTTCACGAGCCCACGGTAGGAGGAGCGACCGTCGTCCTTGCTGATGCTCTTGCTGACGATGCGCGACGTGGTGTTGGGAGCCGCATGGACCATCTTGGCGCCGGCGTCCTGATGCTGTCCGTGCCCCGCGAAGGCGATGGATAGGACCTCGCCGTGGGCGCGCTCGCCTTTGAGCACGATCGACGGGTACTTCATGGTCAGCTTCGAACCGAGGTTGCCGTCCACCCATTCGACCACCGCGTCCTCGTAGGCGTGGGCCCGCTTGGTCACGAGGTTCAACACGTTGGTGGACCAGTTCTGGATCGTCGTGTAGCGGATGTGCGCGCCCTTCATGGCGACCAGCTCCACGACGGCCGAATGCAGGGAGTCCGACGAGTAGGTCGGCGCCGTGCAGCCCTCGATGTAGTGTACGCTGCTGCCCTCGTCGGCGATGATCAGGGTGCGCTCGAACTGCCCCATGTTCTCGGCATTGATGCGGAAGTAGGCCTGCAGGGGGATGTCCACCCTGATGTTCTTTGGCACGTAGATGAACGAGCCGCCGGACCATGCGGCCGTGTTCAGCGCCGCGAACTTGTTGTCACGGGTCGGGATGATGGTCCCGAAGTACCGCTTGACGATCTCGGGATGGAGACGCAGCCCCGAGTCCATGTCACAGAACAGGACGCCCTGCTGCTCCAGATCCTCCCGGATCGAGTGATAGACGACCTCGCTCTCGTACTGGGCGGTGACGCCGGCCAGGAACTTGCGCTCGGCTTCGGGCACGCCGAGGCGGTCGAAGGTCCGCTTGATGTCGTCGTGCACGTCGTCCCAGTTGTTGGCCTGCTCGCCCTTGGGCTTGATGTAGTAGTGGATGTTGTCGAAGTCGATCTCGCCGAGCAGCCTGGAGTTGCCCCAGCGGGGCATGGGCTTCTCGAAGAAGACGTCCAGTGCCTTGTGGCGCACATCGCGCATCCACTGGGGCTCGCCCTTCTTGAGCGAGATCATCTCGACCAGTTCGTGGTCGATGCCCTTGGGCGCCTTGAGGAAGTAGTCCTCGGGATCGTGGAAGCCGTAGCGCTCGGCGTAGTTCTGGTTGATGCTCAGCACATTCTGGGGGGTATTCATGCTGCGCTCCCTTCGCTGACGACGTCGTGTTTCCCCAGCCAGTCGTAGCCACGTTCCTCGAGTTCCTGGGCCAGTTCGGGACCACCGGAACGGACGATGGCGCCGTCCATGAAGACGTGCACGACATCCGGCCTGATGTAGTTGAGGATGCGCTGGTAGTGGGTCACCAGCAGCACGCCGGTCTCACCGGTCGACGCCGTGTTGACGCCCTTGGAGACCACCTTGAGCGCGTCGATGTCCAGGCCGGAATCGGTCTCGTCGAGCAGGGCGAACGAGGGCCGGAGCATGAGCATCTGCAGGATCTCCAGGCGCTTCTTCTCGCCGCCGCTGAACCCGTCGTTCAGATAGCGCGAAACGAACTCGCGGGGCACGTCCAGCTCATCGAAGGCGGCCATCATCTCCTTGCGGAACTCGCGCACCGGAATGTCCTGGCCGCGGCGCGCGGACAGCGACGCCCGCAGGAAGTTGGCGACCGAGACGCCGGGGACCGCGACCGGGTACTGGAAACCGAGGAACATGCCGAGCCGCGCACGTTCGTGCGGCTCCAGCTCGTCCACGCGGCGTCCGTCGAGCCAGATCTCGCCCTGTACGGCATAGCTGGGATGGCCCATGAGAGCGGCGGCCAGAGTGGATTTTCCCGATCCGTTGGGTCCCATCAGGGCGTGTTTCTCACCGGCGCGGATCTCCAGATCCACACCCTTGACGATCTCCTTGCCGTCTATGCCGGCCCGCAGTCCCCTGCAGGCGAAGACCGTCTTGTCCGGAGTGCTCATGTCTTTCTCCTCTTATTAAACGGCGCCGGCGGCGCCGGTATGACTCACAGTTCCAGGAGTTTTTCCTCGATGGCGCAGGTTTCGCCGCTGAGATCGGCCAGGCTGGTTCCCTCCAGCACCCGGGTGATGCGGACGGCGAGGCTCCGCCAGACCGAGCGCAGACCGCAATCGCCCACGTGCGGGCAGACGACGTCCAGCGGGTCGTCCGGCGAGCATGCGCTGCCCACCAGCAGGGGACGTCCCAGCGACTTCATCACATCGGCGACCGTTATCTCGTTCGACGGCCGCGCCAGTTCGTAACCGCCGTGTCGTCCCCGGACTGTCTGCACGACGCCGCCCCGTCTGAGCTGCGACAAAAGCTTCGTGACCGTCGGCTGCGGCAGGCGCTCCGCCCCCACGATCTCGGCCTGCGTCATCTGGCCGCCGTTGCGCGCGAGGCACGCGGTGATGCGCAGGGCCTGTTCATCGGTCTTCATGATCTTCATGAAACATCTCCCGTCCGAGGTCTACCTGTCTGAATAATTTATATACATATATACTTTTGTCAAGTTTAATAGGTGAACTTTCCCGCCGGCTCAACTTGCTGTCCTGATTAATGTTGCAAACCGCGGTGCCAAACAGTTCTTGCCCGGCTCCCTATCCGCCTTATTATGAGGAGCAAGATCCTCACAGCCAGAGGTCCCGCTTGGCAACCTGATCGGGAGTGCGACCATATGAATGAACTCAATGCCACGGTCATGCACCGCAGCGAGGTGACCCACGGCCTGCTGATCATGCGCGTGAAACCCGATTTCCCCGTCCCGGATTTCAGGGCCGGACAATACGCGGTCCTCGGCTTGCCGCCGACGGCGCCCCGGGTCGCCGTCGCTGATCCCGAAGACCCGCCACCGGACCCTGCCAAGCTCATCCGGCGCGCCTACTCGGTGGCCTCCGGCAGCGTGCAGAAGGAATACCTGGAGTTCTACGTCGCCCTGGTCGCCGGCGGCGCCCTGACGCCGCGCCTGTTCGCCCTGCGGCAGGGCGATCGCGTATTCCTGGGCAAGAAGATCGTCGGCATGTTCACGCTCAGCGACGTGCCACAGGGGAACGACCTGGTCTTCGTGGCCACCGGCACCGGCCTCGCGCCGTACGTCTCGATGCTGCGCTCCCAATACGACTTCGAGACGTCGCATAGGACGCTGGTCATCCACGGCGCGCGCCACAGCTGGGACCTGGGCTACAGCCGGGACATGGCCGCGCTGGCGTCGCGGCACGAGAACTTCCGCTACGTCCCCATGGTCAGCCGCCCCGACGGCGAGGAGCCCCCCTGGCCGGGGCTCACGGGCCGCGTCACGTCCCTGTTCACCGACGACGCGATCGAAGGCCTGCTGGGAACGCCCTTCGATCCGGAGCGGATCAAGGTCTTCCTCTGCGGCAATCCCGACATGATCACGGAGTTGATGGGCTGGCTCGAGGCGCGGGGATACCGCGAACACACGCGCAAACAGCCGGGGAGCATCTTCGTGGAGAAATACTGGTAGACCGGATCAATCGTCCGGACCGTATGCCGGCACCTGGCCGCGGGCGTGGTGGTACTTGGGGCCGTCCAGTTCCTGTGCACGGCGCAGGTATTCCCCCTGTGAGATCTCGGTGCGCCACCGACCCGCCAGCTTGGCCACGCCGATACCGCCGAAGAACACCAGCAGGACCGCGGCCGCGAAGACCACCGGACGGACCCTGCGGCGACCCGCGCGCACTACCAGCGCCTCGGGGGCGGGACACTGGGCCACGCATTCCAGGCAACCGGTGCATTCGGCGTCGGCGACGCGCGTCTTGCGGTCCACGTCCAGGAATGCGGGGCAGACCGCGGCACACCGGCCGCAAGCCGTGCAGTCCGGGATCCTGCGCTCGACCTTCAACGGGGAAAGCAGTGACAGCAGTCCCAGGATCGCGCCGTAGGGGCAGAGATATCGGCACCAGAAGTAGGGAATCAGGCAGGACAGCGCCACCAGGGCCGCGAGCACATTGGCGGTCAGTGGCGACATCTGCGTGAAAAAGAGCAGCATCTTGATGTCGGCGACCTTGTTGTAGGGGGAATCCAGGAAGATCGCGACATCCCGCGGCGCCATCTGCACGAAGACCGCAAGGACGAAGTAGGTTGCCAGCAGGTACTTCAAGGAGCGCAGGGAGCGGTCCAGCCAGACCGGCAGCTTGAGGCGGCGGCGCAGCACCATGTGGGACATGCGGGCCAGGTACTCGGCGACCGTGCCCACGGGGCAGAGCCAGGAGCAGAAGGCCTTCTTCAGGAGGAGGGCCGCGAGACAGGC
Organism: bacterium; assembly: GCA_018814885.1. Classification (NCBI taxonomy): domain Bacteria; species bacterium. Next base: position 4,736 of record JAHIYU010000202.1, read on the forward strand.
CAGGCCGAAGATCGCCAGGGCGGCGGGATGGATCATGGAGTATGAGCCGCTGAGCAGCCAGTGACGCAGGCTGATCAGGGCGGAGATCGGCAGGAAACCCTCGACGCCGGGCGGACGCACGCCGCCGCCGACGCCGCGCATCAGGCCGTCCACCCAGTGCGCGAACTGCAGCCCGATCACGATCACCACCGCCAGCGTGACGAATTGCACGGCCTGACGGACGAACAGCGGCCGCCGCTGACGAGACCGGAAGACGAGCGTATGGCGCCTGATGCGGGCGAGACGCTCGGCGGGATCAAGCTTGCGGAAGTTCATGTGATCCTTCGACGCGCAGGTCGATCTCGACGGTGCCGGCGGCCATCTCGGCGACCGTGCGATCGTTCAACATGGCCAGGATGTGGGTGCGCAGCTTCAACCAGGCGGGGTGCATGGCGCAGGGATTCTCGTCGTCGCAGCGCGGCAGGCCCAGGAGGCAGCCATGCCCCCAGTTCTCCCCCTCGGTGGGGGCCACGACCTCCCGCAGACGGATGTCGGCCGCCGGGCGGGCCAGGGCGTAGCCTCCGCCGGGACCAGGGCGGCTGACGACCAGGCCGGCCTGGACCAGGCGGTTCTGGATCTTCGCCACCATGGGCAGGGAGATGTTCAGGTGCGCCGCCAGCTCCGAGTTGCGCACGAGCCCCTCGGACCTGGCCAGCACGGTGACGGCGTGCAGCGCGTAGCGCGTCTCGGTCTTGAACATTCCGATCACCCTCCCGGTCGGGATCCGATCACGAGCCAATTCTATACCAATTGATAATTGTTTCGTCTTCGCTCGTCAAGATCCGTGTGGGAATGTCTACAAGAGCCATCTTGTTCATCTGCAGATATTGGTTATCATGGTCGGACGCGCCTGGCGGCTCCCGGCCGACCGGTTCCATTTCCAGATACGCCCCATGCAACCCCAAAAAACACGGACGGTGAACGTGCGAGCCTTCTTACGATTTCCCCTGCTCAGGGCCCTGGGGTCGCTGAAGCTCAGCATCGCCCTGCTGGTGATCTTCGCGTTCGCCATCGCCAAGGCGACATTCCTCGAATCGCAGTACGGCGCCGTGGGTGCCCGCGACCTGGTGTACAACGCGCGCTGGTTCGAGGCCGTCCTGGGTCTGCTGATCCTGAATCTCCTGCTGGTGCTCTTCGCCCGGGCACCCTACCGGCCCCGCCAGTACGGTTCGGTGCTGGTCCACGCGGCCATCGTCTGGATCCTGCTCGCGGCCGCCGTGACACGGTACTTCGGCTACGAGGGCGTCATGCCCATCCGCGAGAATCAAGCGGTGGACCACATGTATTCCCGCGAACCCCACGTGCAGCTCGAGGTGGACGGCGATCTGCAATCCTTCCCCGTGCGCCTGTACAGGCCGGGCGACCCCGGCCCCGGCCGCACCCTGACGGCCGGGGGCCGAGACTACCGGGTATCTGTCGAGGAGTACTGGCCGCATTTCGCGCAGAGGCTGCAGGCCGCGGACACCGGACCGGCGGCCCTGCGCCTGGTGGTGATCGGCGAGTCCGGCCCCGAGGAACTGTTCCTGCTGGACGGCGAGGCTCGCTCCCCCGGCGGCGTACGGATGCGTTACGTGGAGGGGCCGCTGCCCGCGGCCGCGGACGGCGCGCGCTGGGGGACCGTGCGCGTCCATGTCGACGGCGAAACAACCCGCTGCGACGTGCCCGACACCTTGCCTGCAACCTTTGCCAGCGCCGGCTGGACCTTCACGATCACCGAGTTCCAGTCCGACTTCAAGGTGGGCGGCGGCACGAGCTACGAGGGTGACCTCGGCAATCCCATGATCCGCGTGGCGATCGCCGCGCCGGACGGCCGCGAGGGCGAGAAGATCCTCTTCGCCTACCACCCCGACTTCTCCATGGGTCACGGCGGCGCCGAGGAGGATTTCCCTGCCCTGGACGTCCTCTATCAGCTGGATCGCGGGCTGACCATCGGCCGCGACGCCGGGGGAACCCTGGTCGCGCGATCCACCCAGCCTCTGGCGTCGATGGGCATGGACGACGTGTCCGCGGCCGTCGATCTGCCGGCGGGCCGCCCGTTTCCCCTGGAGACTGCGCTAGTCTACCGCAGCGAAGGCGGCGGTTTGGCCTTCATGCTGAACGAGGCGCTGCCGCACGTCCAGCTCCAGCCGGCGCTCAGCCAGGACGAGCGCGCCCCGTCGGCCGCCCGCATCTCCGTGGTCGACGCGAGCGGCGCCCGCGTCGAGACCATCGTCGTCAAGGACGACGAGCGCGAAGAGACGGTGCGGATCGGCGACACCGAGGCGATCCTGCGCCTGGGTTCGGTGGTGATCGATCTGCCCTACTCGATCCACCTGGACGACTTCCTGCTGCTCAACTATCCGGGCAGCCGCAACCCCGCCAGTTACGAGAGCCACGTGCGCCTCTACGACGCGGACCGGGGCATCGACGGCCGGCCGGTGCGCATCTACATGAACCACCCGCTGTCCCACCGCGGCTACAAGCACTTCCAGTCGTCCTACGATCCGGACGAGCTCGGCACCGTCCTCTCGGTCAACTACGACCCAGGCAAGGTCCCGACCTACCTGGGCTACACGCTGCTGGCCCTCGGCTTCCTGATGATCCTGGCCCGCGACCTCATCTGGCCGGTGCGCAAGGACGAGCGCGAAAGGAGCGCGGCATGAAAAACCTCATCGCCCCGGCCCTGGCCGCGGCCGCCCTGGCCATCCTGGCCTGCGCACCCGCGGCGACGGCCCAGACCCGCGGCCACGATAACACGCCCCGGTTCAACTACCTGGACGCGTCGAACCGCGGGCTGACGCGCACCCTCGCCATGCAGGACTTCCGCGGACGCATGAAACCCGTCGATACCCACGCGCGCGAGATCGTCATGAAGATCACCAAGCGGGAACATTTCGAGGGCTGGGATCCGCAGGACCTCTACTTCAGCTGGCTGACCAACCCCGCCTTCTGGTACGACCACGACCTGATCTACGCGAAGCACCCCGGCGTCAAGGCGCTGCTCGGCATCCCCGAGGACAGGGGCGAGGCCCACTTCGGCTCCCCCGGCAAGGCCGCCTGGGTGAGCGCGTCCAGCCTGATCGACGGCAACCAGTACGTGCTGGGAGACGCCGTGCGCGAAGCCCTGCGCACACCCGACGCCGAACGCTCCAAGACCCAGCGCAAGCTCCTGAAGTTCGACGAGCGCTTCAACATCTTCTGGAACGTGATCAACGGCGGCGGCCTGCGGATCTTCCCGATCCCGGGCGATCCCAACCACGCCTGGGCCGACTTCAACGACGTTCGGGAGCTGGACCTCGGGGCCGAGGTCGCCGAGGTCGCGGACGCGCTTGTCTCCGCGCTGCGCGACATGGACAACGCGCGCATCGCCGCCGCTCTGCAGGACGTGCACCGCCTGCAGGAGACGTACGGCGCGTCCGTGTTGCCCTCGGGGGCCTCGCTGCGGGCGGAGCTGTGGCTCAACGACAAGCATCCCTTCCGCAACGTCACCATGCCCTACCTGATCGCCTTCCTGATACTGATCGTGGCCTTCTTCTGGAGCATCGGACGGCGGGGCGGCGCAGCCTTTCCCTGGCGCCATCCGCTCTACCTCCTCGGCATCCTGGTCTACTGGGCCGCCGCGGCCTTCCACCTCTTCGCCTTCGTGCTGCGCTGGATCGCCTCGGGCCGGGCCCCGCTGAGCAACGGCTACGAATCGCTCATCTTCATCGCCCTGGCCACGGCCATCGCCGGCGTGATCTTCGAGTTCCGCGACCGGCGCGGTTCCTCGGCCGCCGTATCGGCCATGCTGACCACGGTGGTCCTCTCGGTGGCCATGCTCTCGACCTTCGACCCGGCCATCGGCCCGCTGGTGCCCGTGCTGGCCTCCTACTGGCTCAACATCCACGTCACGGTCATCACCGGCAGCTACGGTTTCCTGGGCCTCGGTTCGCTGCTGGGAGCCCTGACCCTGTTGCTCTACCTGCTCAAGGGTCCCGGCCGCACGTCCGTCCGCGACGCCATCCTCCAGCTGGACCGCCTGCAGTTCCGGGTGCTGGTGACCGGGCTGGGGTTGCTGAGCATCGGCACTTTCCTGGGCGGCGTCTGGGCCAACGAGTCGTGGGGGCGCTACTGGGGCTGGGATCCCAAGGAGACCTGGAGCCTGGTGACGATCCTGGTCTACGCGGTGGTGATCCACTTCCGCTGGCTGCCGAGCCTGAACCGCCCCCTGCTGCTGGCCGCCGGCAGCTTCGCGGGCATCGCCTCGGTGGTGATGACCTACTTCGGCGTCAACTACTTCCTCAGCGGCCTGCATTCCTACGCCCAGGGCGACGCGGCCAGCGTGCCGGGCTGGGTCTACATCATCTCGGCCGGCATGCTCGCGCTGATCGTCCTGGCCTGGCTCGTCGACCGGACCCGCGACTGGGAGCCCAGGGAGAGTTGATACGACAATATCGACGCAGGGGGCTTCGCATCTAAGATGCGGGGCCCCTTGGTATATCAGGCACCGGAAAAACCAATTTCATGACATCGCATATCTGTGGTAGGGTGCGGCAACCGAACTGGAATCGTATCGGGACCGTGTCATTCACACCTACCACCGGGCGCCATCGCGCTCGGCAGCGCAAGCAGAAGGAGGCGCGATGGAAGGGACCAAGAGACTGCTCCTACTCGCGGGGGCCGTTTACCTGCTCGGGGCTGGTGCCGCGCTGGGCGCGGGCTTCAACATCTATGAAGCCGGCGCCCGGGCGACCGCCCTCGGCGGCGCGTTCACCGCGACGGCCGACGACGGCTCGGCGATCTTCTACAATCCGGCCGGGCTCGCCTTTCTCGAAGGCTCGGCGCTCGACCTGAACCTGATGCCGATCATCCCCGCAGCCGAGTTCACGGGCGCCCTCCAGCCGGACGGCACCTACGCCAGCGGCAAGACGACCGATCAGATATTCCCGATCCCCGGAGCCTACTTCTACAGGAACGACGGCGAACTCACGTACGGCATAGGCCTCTACACGCCCTTCGGTCTGGGCGTGGAATGGTCCGATCCCGACGACTGGATCGGGCGCGCGGTCAGCTACAACGTGGATCTGGCCACCATCTATGTCTCCCCCGTGGTCGCGTGGAGGGTGAACGAGGACGTGGCGCTGTCCTTCGGCGTGGACGTCGGCTACACCAAGATCGAGCTCAAGCGCCGCATGCTGACCGTCTTCGGCGGCAACAACGCGCCCACCGACGTGATCGACGTCTCGATCGACGGCGACAGCAAGCTGAACTTCACGCCCTCGGCGGGCGCCATGATCAAGGCCAACGAGAAGCTGACCTTCGGCGTCATGTACCACCACCAGAAGACGCTGTCCATCGAGGAGGGCAACCTCGAGCTGACGAACATCGCGCCGGACGCCCTGGCGGGCGCCGTCGACAACATGATCGCCGGCCTCGGCGGCAACAAGCACACCGGCAGCACCGAACTGAAGCTGCCCCACATCCTCAGCCTCGCCGCGTCCTACCAGCTGACCGAGCAGGCCCGCGTGGAATTCGACGCGGTCCACTTCGGCTGGGGCCACTTCGACGAGTTGGCCCTGGACTTCGGCAGCGATGACCTCAACGAGACCATCCCCGAATCCTACGAGGACGTCTGGCAGCTGCGCCTCGGCGCCTCGTACGACGTCGACGACAAGCTGACGCTGATGGGCGGCTACGTGCGCGACAAGTCGCCGCAGCCGGTCGAGTCCATGAGCCCACTGCTCCCCGACGCCAACCGCGACGACTTCAGCCTCGGCGTCCAGTACCGCTTGAACGAGCGGCTGACGCTGACCGGCACCTACATGGGCGTGAACTTCGAGGAGCGCACCAACGTGGTGGACGGCGCACAGGTCGTCTTCCCCGAAGACGAAGCGGAGTACGGCGAAGGCCCGTACCCCAATCCCGCAGGAACCTACGATTCCTATGCCGACATCTTCGGCGTCGGCATCAGCTACCGCTTCTAGGAAAGGAGGTCTGCCATGACCAAGCTCACCAAGACATTGCTCGGCGGCGTGGCCCTGCTGGCCCTCCTGGCGGCGGGCTGCAGCCTCGATACTCCCGATCCGGCGACCCTCGCCGACGTGGAGCAACCGGAAGGCGCCGAATACTTCGCCAACTACGTGGCCATCGGCAACAGCCTGACGTCCGGTTTCATGGACGCCGGCCTGGTGACGAACGGACAGGTCAACAGCTACCCGCAACTGCTCGCCTCGGTGATGGGCGCCAAGGCCTACACCTTCCAGCAGCCGCTGATCGCCTTCCCCGGCATCGGCAGCTCGAGCACGGGCGACCCGTCGCTGGTGGCCGGCGTGCTGCACTTCGACGGCGCGGGCATCTCCCTCGCCGGCACGACGGCCCTGGCCGACGTCCAGTCGACACTGCTGCTGGCCGCCGCGTGGCCGGTGCCCTACAACAACCTGGGCGTGCCCGGGGCGACCACCCTGGACGTCACCAGCGCGCTGGGCTCGGGCTCCAGCCAGTCGCCGGGCAACTCCTACTTCGATTTCATCCTGCGCAATCCGTCCTTCGGCGACGTGTCCATGATCAACCAGGCCATCGCCCTGGGTCCGAAGCTGATCACCTGCTGGATCGGCAACAACGACATCCTGGGCGGCGCCACCGGCGGCGAGCCCGAGGTCGGCATCAACATCACGCCGACGGCAGAGTTCAACGCCATGTTCACGGACATCCTGGACGGCCTGACCGTTGGTGTGACGGATCGCTACGGCTACGAGCCGGCGATCTTCGTGGGCAACGTGCCCGGCATCGCCAGCGCCCCGTACTTCGTGCCCAAGGCGCTGTTCGACGTCATGGCCGGCAACCCGATCCCCACCGAGGAGACCGCCGTCTACGTGCGCTTCCCCGCCCTGGGCTACCTCGCCGCGGGCGGACCGGTGCCCTTGCCGCCGGAGTGGACGCTCGACGCCGGGGAAGTCGGCGTGGTCGACACGGCCGTGACCGAGTTCAACGCCGCCATCGCGGCGGCCGTGGCCGCGCGGGACAACGTCTGGCTCTACGACGCCAACACCGTGCTGGCCGGCCTCGACCCGAACACCGAAGCGGCCCATTTCCTGGCCCTCGTGGGCACGCTGGGCATCGAGACGGCCGCGGCGACGACCTATTTCTCGCTGGACGGCATCCACCCCAACAACCGCGGCTATGCCCTGGTGGCCAACGGTTTCAGTGCGGTCATCAACGGCGCGCTGGGCACGGCATTGCCGCAGATCGACATCGGCGACATCACGTGGGATCCGACCTACGACATGCTGCCAAAGCAGGGCGGCCCCCTGCTCGACTCGCGGGCCGCCGCCGCCATGGACGCCGTGTTCCGCTGATCGGCGTGCAGGGCGGATGAACGCGAGGGCGGGGACCCGGATCCCCGCCCTCTGCGTACAATAAGCGCGTGCCATCCTCGACCATCTCATGTAAGGTCTCGTCGTCAAATCGACGACCCTCAGGAGGCAGTTCGTTGCGCCAAGGCTACCGCACGACGCTGGGCGGTTTCGGACCGTCGCTCACGCCGACCGTCAAGGTCCTGCTCGCCGCCAACATCTCGGTGTTCGTGCTGCAGTTCATGCTCGGCCAGTCGGCGGCCCGCGTCTGGTTCGACCACTTTTTCGGACTGGTCCCCCGCAAGGCCCTCGCCGGGCTGCACGTGTGGCAGTTCGCCACCTACATGTTCCTGCACCTGAACTTCATGCACATCTTCTGGAACATGTTCATCCTGTGGATGTTCGGCTCCGAGCTCGACGCGTTGTGGGGGCGGCGGGGTTTCCTGCAGTACTACTTCGTCGCCGGCATCGGCGCCGGGCTCGTCTATTTCCTGCTGATGCCCCTGATCGAGCCCGCCGCGGCCTACGCACCGCTGATCGGCGCCTCGGGCGCCTGCTTCGGGCTGCTCATGGCCTACGGCCTGCTCTTCCCGGAGCGTCGGGTGATGCTCTGGTTCCTGATCCCGGTCAAGGTCAAGTGGTTCGTGCTGGGGATCGGCCTGTTCGAGCTCATGGCCATCTGGCGGGCCGACAGCGTGGGACACCTGGCCCACCTGGGCGGCCTGCTCTTCGGCTACCTCTACCTGCGCGGCGGCAAGAAATGGCTGGACGGCCTGCGGCGCGGAAGACGCCGGCGCAAGGCCGACTCGCGCTTCCGCGTGGTCGACGACGAGCAGGACCGCGATCCGGTCGTGCGCGTCGAAGTGGACCGGATCCTGGAGAAGATCTCCCGCGAGGGTCTGGACAGCCTGACGCCCGCGGAGCAGGAGGCGCTGAGACGCGCCAGCCGGAAACACTGACCCGAGGTGATCGGGGTTGACCCGCCATGTGCGATCTCTCGGTGATCATCGTCAACTGGAACACGTGTGAACCCCTGCGCGCGTGTCTCGCAGCGCTGCCGGCGGCCTGCGGCGGACTGTCCCGCGAGGTGCTCGTCGTGGACAACGCCTCGTCCGACGGATCCGCCGCCATGGTGCGGGACGCATATCCCCACGCGACCCTGATCGAGTCCGGCGGCAACCTGGGCTTCGCGCGCGGCAACAACCTGGCCCTGCCGCGCGCCCGCGGCCGCTGTATCCTGCTGCTCAATCCCGACACCGTCTGCGAACCGGGCGCCCTAAAGACGCTCGTGCGCTTCCTGGACGCCACGCCCGACGCCGCAGCGGTCGGCCCCGTGCTGACCGACGCCGCGGGCGCGCCGACCCTGTCCTGGGGCACGGCTCCCCGCCTGCGTTACCACCTGCTCTCGCTGATCGATCCCGGCCGTCGCTGGCTGCCGGCCCCGCTGCGCACGCAGTCCACGGCGCGCCTGCCGGTCTCCGCCGCTGAATCCTACCGGGTGGAGTACGTGGTCGGCGCCTGCCTGATGATGAACCGCGGGGCCCTGGAGCGCGTCGGCCCCCTGGACGAGCGCTTCTTCATGTACTTCGAGGAGACGGACTGGTGCCTGCGCGCCCGAGACGCCGGCTACGGGATCTACCTGGAGCCCCGGGCGCGGGTGAAGCACCTGGAAGGCCGCGCCGCAGCCCGGTCCGGCGACTTCGCCCTGGCCCAGTTCCAGAAGAGCTACCGCCGGTTTCTGGCCAAGCACAGGGGCGCGCGGTGGGTACCGGCCTATCGCCTGGCGCAACTGCTCGAATACGGGCTGAAGGGCGCCGCGCGACGGCTGATGGCGCTGCTGCAGCCGTCGAACCGGGCGCGGCACGCCGCCCTGGCCCACGACTTCCTGCGCGTCGCCGCCATGCAGTTCCGCGGCGAGATCCGCGCGGATCCCCCGTCCTGAGACCCCTCTGCGTCGCGCGGAGCCGTGAGGAACGGGACTCAGCTGTCCCTTTTCTGGGCGGCGGATGATCGGGAACGTCCGCGCCCGCCGCGCCGGCCGCGGCGGCGAGGGCGCTTCGGCGCATCGCCGACG
>JAHIYU010000203.1 GCA_018814885.1 bacterium
GCTGTATTGTGAATCAGCAGAATCTTTATCGGTATTGACTCCGTAATCGCCGTTCGGGAGTACCGGAAGGGAGGAGAACACAAATATGAAGGATGTAAAAAGGCAGATTAGACGAGTCATAATCAATTGTTTTTCCGGCATTTCTGAATGGTGTGAATATCGTAAAAAAAAGAACTTTGCCGAAAATGCAGCTTACAAAGTTATTAACGGATGGCTGTTGATAGTATACTGGTCTGAAACAGTAATGCGAAAAAATCTCAAAACGCAGAGTTATTAACATATTAACAATGTTACTTTTAGAAATAAGAGGTCAATTGACAATTTTGGGGATAACTAAAGAGCTAAAACTAATCAGATTACGATTTGATCCATTATGTTTGCGAGATCAAATCATAGACAGTTTGAAAAGATTTCTCACCATAGAACAAGAAGATATGCTCAAACAAGAGCATAAACGTTGCAAGACAATTAAACAGGCAGATCGAATAAAAACCATTCTGTGTTTAAATAAAGGCTTATCATATGAATCAATAACAGAATTGTTATTACTTGACGATAGTACTTTGCGTAGATATTTTAACGAATATCAGGAAGGTGGAATTTACAAACTACTCTCTGACAATTTTAGAGGAGGTACACCAAAGTTAACCATAGAAGAACAAATACAATTAGACCAGCATTTAGAAGACAATATATATTTAACCTCCAAAGAAATAGTTGCTTATGTAGAAAATGAATTTGGAATTTTTTATACGATAAATGGAATGACCTCCTTTTTACATAATTTAGGTTATACGTATAAGAAACCAAAACATATACCTGGCAAGGCAGATAAGGAAAAGCAGACTATCTTCATAGAAGAATATGAAGACTTAAAAGCAACTAAATCAACAGAAGATAAGATTTATTTTATGGATGGTTGTCATCCCCAGCATAATTCACAACCTGCTTATGGTTGGATAAAAAAGGGGGTACAAAAAGAACTTAAATCTAATTCTGGACGACAAAGAATAAACTTAAATGGCGCTTATAATTTAGAAGATCATGAGGTCACTATAAGAGAAGATGAAATGATTAATAGTCAATCAACTATAAAATTATTTGAACAACTAAGCCAAAGGCAAAAGACAGGAATAATTTACATTATTTGTGATAACGCAAGATATTACAAATCAATATTAGTGAACGAATACTTAGAAACAAACAAACGCCTAAAAATAGTCTTTCTACCTCCCTATTCCCCTAATCTCAACATTATAGAGCGATTATGGAAGTTTTTTAAGAAAAATATAACATATAATAAGTATTGTGAAAATTTTGCAGTTTTTAAAGAAAAATGTATGGAATTTTTCCAAAACATAGAAAAATATAAAAGTGAACTTGAGAGTTTAATGACTGATAATTTTCAATTAATTCAAGCTTGATTTTTCGCAAACCTGATTAACACGAGTATATTACACGAAAACATCTTTGTAAATGATTTTCCTGCCTTGGTTTTTACTTCTTTATTCGCAAACGTCCTAGTGTTTTCCAATGACTTTATAATGCAGATTACCCTGCTTTTATTACTGCATTTCTTTATAACAGTAGAATAATGATCACTAACAAAATCCATCTTAGTACGATACTTTTTCTTTTCAGATTCTCCCCACCAATGAACCGTGACTCCAAGAATATCAGCAACCTTTTTAATATGTGAGTTAAGTTGATCTGTCAGTGTCTTGAAAACGCCGTTTGTATGTTTGTTAAAACCCAAATTACGTAACAATGCTATTACACTGCCCTCAATAAATAAGTTCGGCAAATAACCACGTAATACGATCCTGTCAAAACAGGTATAGGAAAACCGAATATGATCTTTTAACAGTTCTGTAAAACTTTCTGACATCCCTTTTTAAGCAGCTAATTTAATTAATTGCACGGAATTCCAAAGATTGACCTTTAGGTCGGTATTATTATCTGCCGGTATACCTCAATCGCTTGGCCATAACGTTTGCGGGCTTGAACAGTGCCGACTTCAAATGTACTATTTTTATTAATCATTACGGATGTTTGTTAAATGTGCA